>URRK01000014.1 GCA_900550315.1 uncultured Oscillospiraceae bacterium
GTTTTTAGCTACCTTAAAGTTGTTGGAAGTAAAAACAGCTGAACTTTGGGTTGAAGTTACGGCTGAAGTGGGGGCTGAATTTAAGGTTGAAACTGTGGTCTCTGTGCGCGAGCCGGAGTCGCTGTGAAGAAGACTGCTGTTTTCCGCAGTGTTGGCCGTGCAGGCCGCCAAAAGGCTAAGCACGGCAAGGGTTAATAAAAGTAAAGCTGTTTTTTTCATTTGTAATCCCCCTTAATGTATTATTAATTTTACTGCTTTTGCAGTTTAAAACAAAGTTAATCTACTTGAGCTTTGGGGTTAGGTGGGCAGCTAAGCAGAAAATTAAATGCTGTAATCGTTGGCGTAGGTTTGCTGCTGCCGGTCTAATAAATCCTGCAGGGTAATGCCGTCTAAATAATTGCAAATAACCTTGTGCAGCCCTTGCCATACGGGCAGGGTGGGGCAGTTTGCGCTGCGTGGGCAATCTACCGGCTCCTGCGCGGCGCAGGCCACCGGGGCAAGGCCCCCTTCGGTCAGGCGCAAAATAGCGCCAACGGTGTAATCCTTTGGCGGGTGCACCAGGCGGTAGCCGCCCTGGTAGCCGCGGTTGGTTGTTAAAATATCAGACCGGTTTAAAATTGGCACAATTTGCTCTAAGTATTTTTTAGAAATATTTTGCCGCTTGGCAATATCGCGCAGGGCTACATAGCCGTCGGCCTGGTGCTCGGCAAGATCCAGCAGCAGCCGCAGTGCGTATCGCCCTTTGGTAGAAATTTTCATAACTCAAGGCTTCCTTTAAAAATGTGTAAAATGGGCGTGCGGGGGTTTCCCTGTAAGCCTAATACTATAATACCATATATTTAGTAGGTTTTCAAGGGGCAAGCGTTAAAATGAATTTCCCAAGGCTGGCTTTAGGGGGCAGGCCTTGGGAATTTTGCGGTTTAAAGCGGAAAAATCTGCCGCAAGGTGACGTCTTACAAAGACGACAAACAAAAAAGAGCTGTTATTTTGCCCTATTAGGCGGGTTTGGCAGCGTGCGCCATTATTAAACGCCATTAAACCAATTAAACTAATCTTTGGCGTGCGGGTTTATTATTTGCGTGCGGGTTTGTTCGTTTTTACTCGCAAAGCAGCTTTTGCAGGGCGGCTACCTCGGCCGGGTTGGCCGGCGGGGTGTTTTGCAGCGCAAAGGGGCGGCCCAGCTTTTGGTACTTGGTTTGGCAAAGCTTTTCAAAGGGCAGCAGCTCAACCTCCTGCACGCAAGGGTGAGCGCTTGCAATTTGTTTAAGCCGCAAAACATTTTGGGGGTTATTGTTAAGCCCCGGAATAATAACCTGGCGCAGCCGGGTTGGAATTTTCCGCTGGTTTAGCTCTTTTAAAAACGCCAAAGGCGCCTGCAGGGTGCAGCCGGCGTGTTGTTGGTACTGGCTTTCGGTGGTAAATTTAACATCTAACAGGCAGTAGTTGGTGTACTGCAATACAGGCAGAATTTTGCCCGAAAGCAACGCGCCGCTGGTATCTAAGCAGGTGTGCACGCCGGCGTTTTGGCAAAGTTTAAAAACCTCGGCGGTAAACTCGGGCTGCAGCAGCGGCTCCCCGCCCGAAAGTGTTACCCCGCCTAAAGGGCCAAAATAATCGCGGTAGCACAAAATTTGCTGCAGCAGCTGGCCGGGGGTGTAAAGGCGGCCGCCGTTTTGGGGCTGCGTTTCGGGGTTGTGGCAGCAGGCGCAGCGCAGCGGGCAGCCCTGCAAAAAAACAACAAAGCGAACGCCTGGGCCGTCCAGCGTGCCAAGGCTTTGCAGCGAGCTGACGCGACCTTTAAGTTCGGCCGACATTACAGTACCTCGTGAAAGGTGCGGCTAATAACCTCGCGCTGCTGCTCGCGCGAGAGCTTGTGAAAATTAACAGCGTAGCCCGAAACGCGAATGGTAAGGTTGGGGTAGGCTTCGGGGTCTTCGTAAGCCTTTAGCAGGGTTTGCCGGTTTAAAACATTAACATTAATGTGGTGGGCGCCCTTTTTAAAGTAGCCGTTTAAAACGGCGACCAAGTTTTGCTCCCGCTCGGCGGGGGTTCGACCCAGGGTGTTTGGGGTAATAGAAAAGGTGTTGGAAATACCGTCTCGGCAATCGTTGTAGGAAAGCTTGGTAATAGAGTTTAACGAGGCCAGCGCGCCGTTTTCCTCCCGGTTATGCATAGGGTTGGCACCCGGGGCAAAGGGGGAGTGGGCCGGGCGGCCGTCCGGCGTGGCACCGGTGTTTTTGCCGTACATTACATTAGAGGTAATGGTTAACACCGAAAGGGTGTGCTCGGCGCTGCGGTAGGTTTTGGTTTTGCGCAGCTCGGTTATTATAAAATGGGTCAGCTCTTTTGCAATGCTGTCTACCCGGTCGTCATCGTTCCCGAATTTCGGAAAATCGCCCGTGGTTTTAAAATCTACAATATAACCCTCACTATTGTAAATTGGGGTGACCTTGGCGTAGCGAATGGCGCTGAAAGAATCGGCAAGCACCGAAAGGCCGGCAACCCCAAAGGCCATAAAACGGTGAACAGCCGTGTTGTGCAGGGCCATTTGCAGCTTTTCGTAGGCGTACTTGTCATGCATGTAGTGAATAACATTCATGGTGTTCACATACAGCCTGCAAAGCCAAACGGCGTATTCTAAAAACAGCGGCCAAACCTTATTGTAATTTAACACCTGCTCGTTATAAACCGCCTTTTGCGGGCCAACGCGCAGGCCTTTTTCAACATCAAAGCCGCCGTTAAGCGCCAGCAGCAACAGCTTTGGCAAATTGCAGCGCGCCCCAAAAAATTGCATTTGCTTGCCAACCTGCATGGCCGAAACGCAGCAGGCAATGGCGTAATCGTCCCCGTAAATGGGGCGCATTAAATCGTCGTTTTCGTATTGAATAGAATCGGTATCACACGAAACCTTGGCGCAGTAAAGCTTAAAGGGCTCGGGCAAATCGTTGGCCCACAAAACGGTTAAATTCGGCTCGGGCGCGGGGCCTAAGTTGTAAAGGGTGTTTAAAATGCGGTAGCTGCTTTTGGTTACTAAGGTGCGGCCATCTTGCCCGGTGCCGCCAATGCTTTCGGTAATCCACATAGGGTCGCCGCCAAACAGCTCGTTATACTCCGGGGTGCGCAAATGCCTGGCTAAACGCAGCTTTAGTACAAAATCGTCTATCAGCTCCTGCGCCTGCGTTTCGGTTATTTGGCCGGCGGCAAGGTCGCGCTGCAGGTAAATATCAAAAAAAGTGCTAACCCGCCCTAACGACATAGCAGCGCCGTTTTGCTCTTTAATAGCCGCTAAGTAGGCAAAGTAGGTCCACTGAATGGCTTGCTTGGCCGTTTGGGCCGGCAGGCTAATGTTAAACCCGTAGCTTTGGGCCATTTGTTTTAAATCGTTCAGCGCGGTAATTTGAAAATAAAGCTCCTCATCCTGCCGAATTTCGCGGCTGCCAAAATCGCCCGTGGCCAAAGCGGCTTTTTCCTGCTCCTTTTGGGCAATTAGGGCGTCTACCCCGTAAAGGGCAACGCGGCGGTAATCGCCAATAATGCGGCCGCGGCCGTAAGCGTCCGGCAGGCCGGTTATTAAGTGCGCCGAGCGGGCAGCCCGCATCTCTTTGGTGTAGGCGCTAAAAACGCCGTCATTATGCGTGGTGCGGTAGCGAAACGCTTCTTCAATTTTAGGGCTAAGCTTGTAGCCGTAGGCGGCGCAGGCCTGCCGCGCCATGCGAATACCGCCAAAGGGGTTTACCCCGCGTTTTAAAGGCGCGTCTGTTTGCAGGCCAACAATCAGCTCCAGCTCTTTGCATACATAGCCGGGGCTGTAGGCGGTAATGGTGGCAACCGTTTCGGGATCTACGCTTAAAACGCCGCCGTTGGCCCGCTCAGCGTTCAACAGCTCCTGCACCTTTTGTGTTAGCTGCCGGGTGCGCTCGGTAGCGGGGGTCAAAAAATCGGCCCCTGCGGTGTAGGGGGTGTAGTTTTTTTGAATAAAATCTCTTACATTAATCTCGTTTTGCCAGCAGCCGGGCGTAAAACCTTTCCATTGCAAAAAATCCATTGCGGTGCCTCCTATTAATATTTGCAAAAAAGCAGAGTTCAGTAACAATAATACTATATATTGTGGTTTAAGTCAAGTGCAATTCAATATTTTGTTTAATTTACGGTTTTTAGGCAAAAACGGCATAAAAATTAGCTATTGTGCAAAAAAGGCGTTGTAAGTGGGAAAGCAAAAGCCCCGGCACTACATCTTGTGGTTGCGCTTTTTTAGGGCACAAGCGCCTAAAAAAATTTTTAAAAAACCCAAAAAAATTAAAAAATACCCTTGCAATTTCATGCGAAAAAATATATAATAATTTCGTAAAAGTGGTGCGAAATGGTTTAAAGTGGCACCAAAGTGTTTAAAAATGGTGGAAAAGGAGGGCGATAATCGTGTTTTTCGGTGAATACCAGCACAATGTTGATAAAAAAGGCCGCGCGTTTATTCCCTCTAAATTCCGTGATGAGCTCGGCGAAAGCTTTATTATGTGCCGCAGTATTGACAGTCGGCCCTGCCTGCGTATTTATTCTACCGAGCAGTGGCAGGTGTTAGACGAAAAGCTGCGCGCCCTGCCGGCCAAGGCCAGCGATTTTAAACGCAAAATCTACTCCAGCGCCACCACGCTGGAATGTGACGCGCAAGGCCGCATTTTAATTCCTGCAAAGCTAAGGGAGTTTGCACAGCTGCAGGGCGAAGCCTGCTTTATTGGGATGTCGGACTTTTTTGAGGTTTGGAGCCCAGAGAATTGGACGGCTGACGACACTGCCTGCACGGAGGACCGTATGGACGAAATTGCAGCAGAGTACAACCTGTAAGCGGTGGCGGATATGGAATTTTCTCACATTTCGGTTTTACTGCAGGAAAGCATTGAGGCTTTAAAAATTTTACCAACCGGCGTTTATGTCGACGGCACTGCCGGCGGCGGCGGGCATTCTTTTGAAATTGCGCGGCGGCTGACAACCGGCCGGCTGATTGCGCTGGACCGGGACCCGGAAGCGGTTTTAGCGGCAACTGAGCGGCTAAAGGGGCTGCCGGCCAAGGTAGTGCAAAGCAATTTTAAAGATTTTGACGCCGTGTTAGACGCCGAGGGCGTTGAAAAAATAAACGGTATGCTGTTAGACCTTGGCGTTTCCTCCCACCAATTGGACGCGGCCGAGCGCGGTTTTTCCTACAAAAGCGAGGCACCGCTGGATATGCGAATGGGGGAAAGCGGGCCAACCGCGGCCGATTTAGTAAACACCCTGCCGTACGGCGAATTGGTTCGCATTTTGCGCAGCTTTGGGGAGGAAAAATTTGCCCCCGCAATTGTAAAAGCAATTGTTAGAAGGCGAGAGGCCGAACCCATTACCACCACCCTGCAGCTGGCTGAGCTGGTTTGCAGCGCGGTGCCGGCCGCCGCCAGGCGGGACGGACACCCGGCCCGCAAAACCTTTCAAGCTTTACGCATTGCCGTAAACGGCGAATTAGACGCCTTACAGGAGGTTTTGCAAAAAGCGTTTGACCGTTTAGCCCCGGGCGGGGTGCTGGCGGTAATTACCTTTCATTCGTTAGAGGACCGAATGGTAAAGCACGCCTTTGCCGAATTTATTAAAGGCTGCATTTGCCCGCCGGAGCTGCCGGTTTGCGTGTGCGGCCGAAAGCCGGCCGGCGAGCTTTTGTTTAAAAAGCCGGTGCTGCCCTCGGCCGAGGAGCTTAAGGTTAACAAACGCAGCCGCAGCGCCAAGCTGCGTGCCGTGCAAAAGTATTAAGCGGCGTTTCATTACAAAGTGTTTTATTACAAAGTGTTTTATTACAAAGTGTTTTATTACAAAGTGTTTTATTGCAGAGCGTTTTAATAAAGTTAAGTATTAATTTAAATGGGGACGGAACAATGGATAATTTAAAGTATTTTGAGGACGGTTTAGCTTACGATTTTAGCCTGTTTGCACAGCCGGAGCCTAAGAAAAAAAGTAATATTATTGAAATTCCTGCGCAGCGCAGCGCACGCGCCAAGCACCGCAGCCGTGCCGCCGGCTTTATGGCCGGTAAGGCCTCGGCCGTTTTGGTTGCCGTGTTTATTGTTGCCATGCTGGCGGCGGGTATTTTTTTGCGTTCCCAAATTACCGAGGTAGAGCAAAAAATTAAAAAGGTGGACGCCCAAATTAACGAGGTTGACGGCCAGCTGGCACGCATTAATTTTGAATTAGAACAAAAGGTTTCTTACAAGAATTTAGAAACCTCGGCCAAGGAGCTTGGCATGAAAAAAATGGATAAAAGCCAAATTGTTTATGTGCGCACCCACCAGGCCGACAAGGCGGTAGTAGGGGAGCAGAACACCAACACAGCGGCGCATAATTAAACCAAAGGCAGCATAAAATTATCGGCGGGAGTTAAAAGGAATTTTAACTCTCGTTTTAGGCATTTGTTAGCCATTAAAAAATTTGTAAAAAAAGGGGTGAGGCGTTGTGCCAACGGCTGGGCCGGGTAAGCAGATGTGGAAACGCATGGTAACCGTTATGCTGGCAATGATTATTTTAACCGTTAGCGTAACCAGCGTTAGCTTGTTTAACATTATGGTTTTGCACGGGCAAGAGTACCAAAGCAAGGCTTCGGAGCAGCAGCTGCATGACGCCTACATTGCGGCCGAGCGCGGAAATATTTACGATTCTAACATGAACACCCTGGCCAAAAGCGCCACGGTTTGGACCGTTTATGTTACCCCGAACGATATTGCCAACCTAAAAAATGACGAGGAAAAGGGCGCGGTAAAAGCGCTGATTTGCGAAAAGTTGGCCCCTATTTTAGGGCTGGAGAGCGACGAGGTTGCCAAAAAGCTTGAAAAAACAAAAAGTTATTATGTAGAGCTTAAGAAAAAGTGTAACGACGAAATGGTAGAAAAGGTTCGGGCCTTTTTAAAGGAAAACAGCAAGTACAGCCTTTCCTCCTACATTGGCATAGACCAATCTACCACCCGCTATTACCCCGAAAACATTGCCGCCAATGTGCTGGGCTTTGTGGGGGACGATAACCAGGGCCTTTACGGGCTGGAGCTGCAGTATGAGGAGGAATTGACCGGGGTTGCCGGCCGTGTGGTTGCCGCTAAAAACGCCAAAGGGGCCGATATGCCCTTTAGCTACGAAAAGGTGGTAGACGCCCAACCCGGACATTCCCTTGTTTTAACCATTGATTCTTACGTGCAGTATGTTGCCGAAAAGTATTTGGAAAAGGCGGTAACTGATAATAAGGTTGCCGAGCGCGGCACCTGCATTATTATGAATGTTAAAACCGGCGGCATTTTGGCCATGGCAACCAAGGGCGATTTTAACTGCAACACCCCCTTTGCTTTAAGCACCGAAGAGCAAAAGCAGGTAGACGCTTTAAGCGGGGAGGAGCGCAGCAAAAAGCTTTCGGAGCTTAGAAACCGCCAGTGGCGCAATAAGGCCATTTCCGACGCGTACGAGCCCGGCTCGGTTTTTAAGGTAATAACCGCCGCCATTGGGGTGGAGGAAAATGTTGCAACCTACTCTACCAGCTTTAACTGCCCCGGCTACATTGTTATTGCCGGGCAGCGGTACTCCTGCCACAAGCACGCCGGCCACGGTATGCAAAATTTAACCCAGGCCACCCAAAATTCCTGCAACCCGTATTTTATTAATTTGGGCCAGCAAATTGGTGTTAACACCTTTTCAAAGTATTTTGAGGCGTTTGGCCTAACCGAAAAAACCGGCATAGACCTACCCGGCGAGGCCGGCTCGCAGTACCACAAGGCCGAAAAAATGGGCCCTACCGAGCTTGCCTCCGAATCGTTCGGTCAAACCTTTAAAATTACCCCTATTCAGTTGCTTACGGCCATTAGTGCCTCGGTAAACGGGGGGTATTTGGTGCAGCCGCATGTGGTAAGCAAGGTAGTAGATAAAGATAATAACATTGTAAAAAATGTAGAAACCAAAAAAAAGCGCCAGGTTGTTTCGGCCGAAACCTCGAAGGTTATTTGCAAAATTATGGAGGCGGTTGTAGACGGCGGCGGTGGGCAAAACGCCTATGTAGCCGGCTACCGCATTGGCGGCAAAACCGGTACCTCCCAAAAAGTATCCGAAATGCTTTCTTCCGGCAAAAAAGGGCTTTATATCGCCTCATTTTGCGGGGTTGCCCCAATGGATGACCCCGAAATTGCCATGATATTTTTATTAGACGAACCGCACGGCACCAGCTACTACGGCGGTACCATTTCAGCACCGCCCGGCGGGCAAATTCTTTCAGAAATTCTGCCCTACTTAGGTTACCAGCCGCAGTATTCCGACGAACAGATTATGCAATCTACCAAAACGGTACCCGGCGTAGTTGGCAAAACGGTAGACGCGGCAAAGTCTGAGGTAGCTGCCAAGGGCCTTTCCTACAAAATTGTTGGCTCCGGCCAAAAGGTTATTCGTCAGCTGCCCGAAAGCGGTTCAACCGTATTCAACCAAGGCTCGGTAATTTTGTACACCGAAGCCTCGGCCGAAAAACTAAAAACCAAGGTGCCTGCCCTAACTGGCATGAGCCTTTCGCAGGTTAATAATTTGGCGGCGCAGTACGGGTTAAACATCTCGTTTAAAGGGAATGTTAATTCCAACAAAGCGGTTGTTTCGTACCAGCAAAGTATTGCGGCCGAAACCGAAGTGGAACGCGGCACCCTGGTAGAGGTTTATTTTAGAAGTAACGAAACAGGCGATACCGGCGGTTAACAAGACCGCCGAAGAAAGCCGCTTTTGCGGCTTGGAAAGGGGTTTAATGAAGCTGAGCAAATTGGTTCGGGAATGTCCCGAAAGCATGAAAGAACTTGAAATTACCGCCGTTGCGGATGACTCCCGCAAGGCGGGCCCCGGCACGCTGTTTGTTTGCCTTTGCGGCCCGCAAAGCGACGGGCACAGCTACGCCGCTGCTGCCGTGCAGCAGGGGGCGGCTGCCGTTTTGTGCGAGCGGGACTTAGGGCTTGCAAACCAAATTATTGTGCCGGATACGCACAAGGCCTTTGCTGAGGTTTGCAACATTTGGTTTGGGCACCCCACCAAAAATTTAAAGCTGGTTGGCGTTACCGGTACCAACGGTAAAACCTCCACCACCTATATGCTAAAGCATATTTTAGAAAATTGCGGTTATAAAACCGGGCTGATCGGCACCATTCAAAACATGGTAGGGCAGCAGGCCATTCCAACCAACAACACCACTCCCGGCATGTTTGATTTATACGCCTTATTTGCCAAAATGGCCAAAGCCGGGTGCAGCTACGCGGTAATGGAGGTTTCCTCCCACTCGTTAGATCAGCGCCGGGTAGAGGGTTTGCAGTTTGAGGTTGCCGCCTTTACCAACCTGACGCAGGACCATTTAGATTACCACAAGACCATGGAAAAATACTACGAGGCCAAAAAAAAGCTTTTTAAAATGTGCAAAACCGCCGTGGTTAATATGGATGACTTGTACGGTCTGCGCCTGCTGCAGGAGCTGGGGCGCGAGACCAAAGCCCGTCTGCTTTCTTACTCGGCGGGCGGCAGCGGTGCCGATTACACCGCTAAAAATATTGCCTACCGGCCGGACGGGGTAGATTACGACCTTTGCGGCGCTGCGGCGCCGGAGCACATTAGCCTAAAAACCGGCGGGCGCTTTTCGGTTTACAACTCAATGTTAGCGGCCGCCTGTGCCGACGCTTTGGGGGTAGAACCGGCCAAAGCTGCCGCCGCTTTAAACGAGCTAAACGGCGTTAAAGGCCGAGCCGAGGTGGTGCCCACGGGTAAGGATTACACGATTATTATTGACTACGCCCATTCGCCCGACGGGCTGCAAAACATTTTAAATACCTTTAAAGAATGCCCGAAAAACCGTTTGGTGGTGCTGTTTGGCTGCGGCGGGGACCGTGACAAAACCAAGCGTCCGAAAATGGGCGCCATTGCGGCAAGCCTGGCCGATTATGTAATTGTAACCAGCGATAACCCCAGAACCGAGCAGCCCGGCGCCATTATTGAGGATATTTTAGCCGGCATGAAAAACAGCGACACCCCGTACACGGTAATTGAAAACCGCATTGAGGCAATTGAATTTGCGGTTGCAAATGCCAAAAAGGGTGATATAATAGTTTTAGCGGGCAAAGGCCACGAGGATTACCAGGTGTTAGGCACCCAAAAGATCCATTTGGACGAACGCGAGGTTGTGGCCAACGCTTTAGCAAAGTTAAAATAATTTTAAAACAGGGGATTCAGTAAAATGGGTGGTTTTAGTGCAGTTTTAGCTACGGTGGTAGCTTTTGCGGTAACATTTTTATTAGGCTTTTGGGCCATTCCTTTTTTAAAGCGCCTGCATTTTGGGCAAACTATTTTAGAGGACGGACCGAAATGGCACCATTCCAAGCAGGGCACCCCAACCATGGGCGGCATTATGCTGGCAATTGGGCTTTTTGTTGCGGTTGCCGCGGCGGTTATTTTTGCCTTTATTACCGGCAACAGCCTTAAAACCGAGTTGCTTTCAGATTCTAACCGCAGCGCCCGTTGGCTGGCAGCGGCGGCCTTGGCCCTTTGCATGGGCGCAATCGGCTTTTTTGACGATTATATTAAAGTGGTTAAAAAGCGCAACTTGGGGCTTACTCCGCGCCAAAAAACCTTTGCGCAGCTGTTGGTTTGCGCCGCGTACTTAATTGCGCTGCTGTTTTCCGGTATGCACACTACCCGTATTCCCTTTTTAGGGGATGTTAACATTATGTCGGGCGTGGGGCTGATTTTTTGGCCCATTGCGTTAATTTTTATTTACGGCTTTGTAAACGCCGTAAATTTAACCGACGGGATAGACGGCTTAGCCTCCTCGGTTACCTTAGTTGTTTGCTGTGCCTTTATGGTAATAGCCGGCGTAACCAAAAGCTTTGGCGCCAATATGCTGGCAGCGGCCGGTGCGGGATGCTGCATTGGCTTTATTATGTGGAACACTCACCCGGCCAAGGTGTTTATGGGCGATACCGGCTCGTTGCTGCTGGGCGGGCTGGTGGTTGGGCTTTCCTTTGCGGTAGATTACCCCATTTTGCTAATTCCGGCGGGCATTGTGTATTTGCTGGAGGCACTTTCGGTGGTGCTGCAGGTTAGCCATTACAAGCGCACCAAAAAACGCATTTTTAAAATGACACCCATTCACCACCATTTTGAAATGTGCGGCTGGAGCGAGGAAAAAATTGTGTTTGTTTTTTCGTTTGTAACGCTGCTGGGCTGCATTTTGGCAATTTTGCCGGTATTTATTTACTAAACTATTATGTAAGGCGGGTTAAAAGTGGAAAAGTCAGTATCTGTTGAAGCTACGGGTAAAAGCCGCAGAAAAACGCGCGGCGGTTTTATTCAAAAGGGAAAAATGGATATTGGCTTTTTTGCGTTGGTTAGCATTTTGCTTACCTGCGGCCTTTTAATGCTGTTTTCGGCCAGCTACGCTTACGCGCTGGCTTATTTTAATAATAGCTACCATTTTATAGTTCGGCAGCTGGTTTTTGCCGTAATCGGCTTTGTGTGTATGCTGGCGGCCTCGCGCATTAATTGCCACGTTTACCGCCGGTTTGCCTGGGTTATTTATGGCGTTTCGGTAGCGCTGTTAATTTTGCTTTTGGCGCTGCCGCCCATGCTGCCCAGCACCGAGCAAAAGCGTTGGCTGGTAATTGGCTCGTTTAGCTTTCAGCCCTCCGAAATAGCTAAGTTTTCAATTATTCTGCTGTTTTCGCACCTTATTGCAAAAAACTACAAAAAAATGAAGACTTTTAAATACGGCGTGTTAACCTTAGGGGCGCTGTTGGGGGTTGTTTGCGGGCTGGTTGTGGTAGAAACACACCTTTCGGCTACCATTTTAATTTTTTTAATAGGCATAACTTTAATGATTATTGGCGGCATAAAAGCCATTTACATTTTAGTGGGCGCCGGGGTTGGCATTGGCGGTGCGGCCATAGCCATTTTCTCCGGCGTGGTGGGCTACGCCTCCGACCGTTTAACCTACTGGTTGAACCCCTGGGCCGACGCCACCGGAAAGGGCTACCAAACCATTCAGTCGCTGCTGGCTATTGGCTCGGGCGGCGTAATGGGCCGCGGATTTGGGGAATCGCGCCAAAAATATTTGTGGGTGCCCGAACCGCACAACGACTTTATTTTTTCAATTGTTTGCGAGGAGCTTGGTCTTATTGGCGCCGTGGCCATTATTTTGCTGTTTTGCGCGCTGGTTTGGCGCGGGTTTTATATTGCTATGAAAGCGCCGGATAAATTCAGCGCCCTTATGGCGGTTGGCCTTACCTTTCAGGTTGGGCTGCAGGCCGTTTTAAACATTTTGGTTGTTACCAACACGCTGCCCAATACCGGAATTAGCCTGCCGTTTTTTAGCTACGGCGGTACGGCGCTGGTGCTGCTGTTAACCCAAATGGGCATTGTGCTTTCTATTTCGCGCAGTGCAAATGTTGAAAAAACATAAAACAGCCGGCGTGTTTAAAAAGCTAAAACAGGTTTGCCGCTTGCGCTTTAAAACGCCGGGCGGCACAGCTTTATTTAAATAAAAGGGGAATGGATCATGCACATTTTATTTGCGGGCGGCGGCACCGCCGGGCACATTAACCCGGCGCTGGCAGCAGCGGCTTATGTTAAGCAGCAGCACCCAAACGCCAAAATCAGCTACATTGGCAAAAAAGGCGGCATGGAGCAGCGTCTGGTGGCCGCGTACGGCTACGATTTTTACGGCATTGATGTTGCGGGCTTTCAGCGCAAGCTTACCTTAAAAAATGTGGGGCGCAACCTTACGGCGCTGGTAAAGGTTTTTACTTCCTCCTGCGCGGCTAAGCGGCTGCTAAAGCAATTGCAGCCCGATGTTGTAGTTGGCACCGGCGGGTATGTTAGCGGCCCCGTGCTGCGGGACGCGGCAAAGCTGGGCTTTAAAACTGCCATTCACGAGCAAAACGCTTTTCCGGGCGTTACCACTAAAATGCTGGTTGGCTTGGTAGATACCGTTATGCTGGCAATGCCGGAGGCCGAAAAACGCTTAGAGCTGAAAAAACCGCCGGTTATTACCGGCAACCCGGTTCGGGCCGAGTTTTTAACCCTGCAAAAGGATGATTGCCGAAAGCGGCTGGGGCTGGACGAGCGCCCGGTGCTGCTTTCCTCCGGCGGCAGCTTGGGGGCCGCCCCGGTAAACCGCGCCGTGGCCGAGTTAATTGCCGAAAAGTGGCAGGCTGGGGATATGGTGTTTATTCACGCAACCGGCAAGGCGGGCTACACGGCCTTTTTGCAGCTGTTGAGCGAAAAGGGGGTAGACCCCAAAGCCGAAAATGTGCGGGTTTTTGATTATATTGATAACATGGCCGAATGTATGGTTGCGGCCGATATGGTTCTTTCCCGCGCGGGGGCCATTTCGTTAAGCGAGCTGTGCGTTTGCAAAAAGCCGGCAATTTTAATTCCCTCGCCCTATGTTGCCGAAAATCACCAGTATCACAACGCAATGTCTTTAAAAAAAATTGGCGCTGCCGAGGTTATTGAGGAAAAGGACCTGAACCGAGAAAGCCTGTTAAAGGCGGTTAACAGCTGCATTTACAACCCACAAAAGCTAAACAGCATGGCGCAAAAGGCCGGCTCGGCCGCCTTCCCCGACGCTGCTAAGCGCATTTATAACGAGATTATGAAGCTTTACACCAAGTAAAAAACGGGCTAATTTAAGTAAAACACACTGATTTTTCGGGGCATTATATGCTATACGGTTTTGGCCTTTTGGGGCTATACGCCTGTTTTTTGCAGCCGGCGTTGGCCTTGGCCTAAGTACTTGCCAAACGCCGTGGCTGTTTTGCATTTACCCCCCGGTTTTTTGTGGGCCGGTTCTCTGTCGGCCGGGCTGGTTTTCTGTTGGTCGGGTCAGTTCCCTTTGGGTGGGGTTCCGGTTTAAAAGCTGCGGCTTTTGCCGAAAAATTTTGCGCAGCTTTGAACCGTATATTTTGTTCGCAACAACCGTTTTGGAAACAATTTTGCCGCAATGCATACACTAAAAGCAAAGAGATTTTTTTGCTGAAGGGTGCGTTGTGTTATGTCTGCAATAACCGTTAACGGCGGCCAAAAGCTTTCGGGTGTTATTCAACTGCAAGGGGCTAAAAACAGCGCCTTGCCCATTTTGGCCGGAACGGTGCTGTGCCGTGGAGAGTGCGAAATACATAATTGTCCGGAGCTTTCAGATGTGCATGCCGCTATTGCCATTTTAAAGCATTTAGGGGTTCGGGTGCAGCGGCAGGGCACGGTGCTATGCGTTAATGCCCGCGTTGTTTCCAAAGCCAATATTCCCGATGAGCTCATGCGGGAAATGCGGTCGTCTATTGTATTTTTGGGGGCCATAGCCGCCAGAACCGGGCAGGCAACCCTTAGCAGCCCGGGTGGCTGCGAGCTGGGACCAAGGCCAATTGACCTGCATTTGGCCGCCCTGCGGGAGCTTGGCCTTACAATTGAGGAGGAGCAGGGCAGCCTGCAGTGCCGCTGTGAAAAGGGCTTGACCGGAGCCGAAATTACCCTTTCCTTTCCCAGCGTTGGCGCTACCGAAAATGTTATTTTGGCCGCTGCCACCGCTAAGGGCAAAACCCTGCTGCACAACCCGGCCCGCGAGCCGGAAATTATCGACCTTTGCAATTTTTTAAACGCTTGTGGGGCCGAAATTGCCGGCGCCGGAACCGATTTAATAGAAATTAACGGCGTGCCGGAACTGCACGGCGCTGTGCATAAGGTTATTCCCGACCGCATTGTTGCCGCAACCTACTTAGCGGCAGCGGCGGTAACCGGCTCACGCCTTTTGTTAAAAGATGTTGTGCCGCAGCACCTTTTGCCGGTGCTTTCGGTGCTAAAAAACGCCGGCTGTGCAGTGCAGTCCCGCCCGGGCGAAGTGTTGCTTTCGGCCCCCGAACGGCTGGGGCGGGTGCCCGTTTTGCGCACTCTGCCGTATCCCGGCTTTCCTACCGACGCCGGGCCGCCCATCATTGCCATGTTAAGTACGGCACAGGGCTGCTCTATGTTTATAGAAAATATTTTTGAAAACCGCTATAAGTTTACCGATGAATTAAACCGCTTTGGCGCCGATGTGCGAACCAACGCGCGGGTTGCGGTAATTAACGGGGTACCCCGGCTTTACCCTGCTAAGGTAGAGTGTACCGACCTGCGCGGCGGTGCCGCTATGCTGGTTGCTGCTTTGGCGGCCAAGGGCTGCTCCACCGTTGAAAAAGCCGAGCATATTTACCGCGGGTACGAGCAGGTTTGCGAAACGCTGCAAAGTGTTGGCGCCCAAATTTCGGCCAATTAGAATTAGAGAAGTTTAGGAGAGATGAAAATGTCGCAACCGCCCAAAACCGTTGATCTTAAAAAAGCGCGGGCAGCCAAACGCCGCAAAAAGGCGCGGGCTGCTAAAATTCGCTTAACTTTAACTTTACTGTTTTTGCTGTTGGCGGCGGGGGTGGCGGCCGGGCTGGCGTTCATCTACCTATTGCGCCCCTGCCTGGCCAACTTCCTGCTGGTCACCCTGGGGGCGCTGGCCGCCCGGGGGCTGCTGGACTACTTTTTCAACTACTACATGTGGGG
>URRK01000015.1 GCA_900550315.1 uncultured Oscillospiraceae bacterium
GTGGATTTTGTGCGCCGGCAAACCGCCTAACGCCTCTACCACCGCTTTGTTAGAAAGCTCCATAACCTTGTCGATCGGCTGACCCTTGATCATTTCGGTGGCAATAGAGCTGGTAGCAATAGCCGAAGCACAGCCGTAGGTTTTAAAGCGAACATCTTTAACAATGCCGTCCTCAATTTTTAAATAAATGCGCATAATATCGCCGCATTTGGCGTTTCCAACCTCGCCAATGCCGTTGGCGTCAGCCAACTCACCCATGTTGCGGGGATGTGTAAAATGGTCCATAACCTGTTCGGTGTACATAATTAATTCTTCCCTTCTTTTGCTTTAATTCGCTCCCACAAGGGGGACATTTGGCGCAGCCGCTGCACAATAGGCGGCAGCACCTCCATAATATATTTGGCGTCATCCAGCGTGTTTTCCTCTGAAAAGGTTAAGCGCAAAGAGCCGTGTGCAATTTCGTGCGGCAAGCCAATGCTCAGCAGCACATGGCTTGGGTCTAACGAGCCGGAGGTGCAGGCCGAACCGGAGGAACCGCAAACACCTTTTAAATCTAACATTAAAAGTAATGACTCGCCCTCTATCCCCTCAAAGCAAAGGCTTACATTACCAGGCAGGCGGTGCTCCCGGTCGCCGTTTACGCGGCTGCGCTCAATTTTCAGCGCCTCGGTCATAATATAGTCCCGAATTTCGCGCATACGGGCGTTGCGTTCCTGCATTGTTGCAACGGCAATTTCTAAGGCTTTGCCCATGCCAACAATACCGGCGGTGTTTTCGGTGCCGGCCCGGCGACCGCGCTCCTGTGCGCCGCCGTCTATTAAATTCGGCAAAATCAAACCCTTTTTAATGTAAAGGGCACCAACCCCCTTGGGACCGTGAAATTTGTGGGAGGACATGGAAAGCAGGTCTATTTGCTGCTCGTGTACATTAATAGGCACATTACCAACGGCTTGAACCGCGTCGGTGTGGAACAAAACGCCGTGCCTGTGCGCAATGGCGGCCAGCTCGGTAATGGGCTGCACCGTACCAATCTCGTTATTTGCGTACATAATGGTAACTAATGCGGTATCATCTTTAATAGCGGCTTCTAATTCCTCGGGCCGAACCAAGCCGTTTTCGTGCACCGGCAGCAAGGTAACCTCAAACCCAAACTTTTCTAAATGCTTTAGGGTGTGCAAAATAGCGTGATGCTCGAACGCAGAGGAAATAATGTGCTTTTTGCCTTTTTTGGCCATTAATTCGGCCACCCCGCGCAAAGCCCAGTTATCAGATTCGCTGCCGCCGCCGGAAAAATAAACCTCGCCAAAATCGGCGCCAATGGCGTCGGCAATTTGCTGCCGCGCGGTATTTACGGCGGTTTTGGCCCGCCCGCCCAACTCGTAAAGGCTGGAAGCGTTGCCGTACTCGGTAGTTAAATAAGGCATCATAGCCTCTAAAACCGGTTTGCTTATTGCCGTGGTTGCGGCGTTATCTGCATAAACAAATCTATTCATTTTATCTTACTTCCTATTGTTTTTATTTTACGGTCTTATTGTATACCGTTTAAGTAGACATTTCAAGTTTATTCCTGTATAAAATGCAAAATCAGAACATTAAACAAAAAAGCGCCAAATATTTTTGGGCGCTTTGTGCTATTTGTTACAGTATGTACAGGCCGGATTCTAACCGAACCACTTCTTTTTCTAAAACCTTAGCGTATTGAAAAACCGGTTCGCCAAACTCGTAAAGCTCTGAGGAGCCAAAGGTGCCGGTGTTAATTTGCCAAACGCTGTTTGCGTTGTTGTTACAAACAAACAACAGGCCGCCGTTAAAATAAAGCCCGCAGGGGCCGCGAAAGCTGTTTGTGGCGCTTTTTCCGCCAATACGCAGGTTTTGCGTCATGCCATCCGGCCGGTAGCGCACAACGGTGTTCTGCTCGGGGTAGCAAAGCCACAAAAATTTGCCGTCAAACGCGGCGTCGCAAGGGCTTTCACCGTTAAAGGCAATCGGGCCTTTCCACTTAGAGTAGCCCTCGGCGTCCAGCAGCTTGCAAATTCCGCCAAACTCAATAATAAACTGGCCGCCGTCAGCAACGGTGCAGCAGCGGCAGTTTAAATGGTCATCTAACTGCAGTTCAATGTTTTTGTGCCCCGGCCCGAATTTAGAAAGCGAGTAAATGCTGCTGCTCACACGCTGCACTTCCCCGTTTTCTAACGAAATTAAGCGGTATTCCACCGCCATTTTTCCGTTCCCCGTAACCTCGTTTAGCACAGCGGCAACAACCCCGTTTGGAATGGGGATCATGTGCAGCACATCGCCGTTTAATATTTGTTGCATGGTACTTTTCTCCATCCTAATTAAGCCGGCCTGCACCGGCACTAAATTTTTAAAATCTTAGGCTTTGGCCAGCCTAAACCGCTGTTTTAAGCAGCAGCGCCCGTAATGGGCGCATAAATGAATACAGCGCAAATTTAATTGTATACTACCCGCCACCAAATTTCAAGGGGTTGGCGCCATTTTTTCGGCATTATTTTTCGGTGTCGGCTCGGCCACGGTTTGCGCAGCTTTAACAAACAGCCGACTGTGCTTTAATACCACAATTGCCGAAACCAAAACGCAGCCTAACGCAAAAGAGGGCTGCCCCGCGCGCATAAGCCAGCCAAAAGCCCCCGCCCCAAACAGCAAAAAGGTTACAATGCTGCGGCGGCGATTGGGATTAATTTTTAAAACGGTTGAAAACAAAATGTAAAGCGCGGCCAACAAAACAACAACCCCGGTAAAGGGCAGCAGACCCAGCAAAACCCCAAAAGCAGTTGAAATGCACTTACCGCCCCGTAAGCGGTTAAACAGCCCAACCGCGTGCCCCAACACCGGGGCGGCAATTACGGCCGCAAAGGCCAAGGGGCGAATACTTCCGTTTTTGCCGGCAAGGTAAACCGGGAAAAAGCCTTTTAAAAGGTCTAACAAAAGGCACAACAGCCCCAGCGATACCCCGCAGCTTAAAAACACATTGGCCGCACCCGGGTTTTGGTCGGCCGCTGCCGCAGCGGCGTCTTTTTTTGCCAGCCACCTTGGCAAAAAGGCGCTGAACATTACGCCGCCCAGCAAAAAGCCTACGGCGCACCAAAAAAGGTAAAATAGAATATCTTGGACCCTCACTGCTGCAGCACCCTTTCTGCAATTTCGTTGGCGGCGTGCAGCGGAAAGTTTTTTTGCTGCGCCGCCCGCATGTCTTCGCACCGTTTGGGCGAATGTAACAAAGCCAGTACGCACCCTACCGCCGAGGTAACATTTTCGGCCCGCAGGGAAATGCCACGCGCCGAAAAAAAGGCGGCGTTTTTGGTTTCGCAGCCCGCGTAAGCCAACAAATGCACCAGCGGAACATTGGCAACCGCCGCTTCGGAGCTGGTTAAACCGCCCGGCTTGGTAACGGTTACATCGGCCGCTTTCATGTAAAGGTAGGCATTTTTGGTAAACGGCACTGCTAAAACGCGCTCATCGCCCCAAAAGTGTTTGTCTAAAGCCTCTTTTAAGCGCCTGTTTTTGCCGGTTAAAACGCAAATTTGCAGCTGCGGTGCTTTTTTTAGCAACCCCTTGCAAAGCTGCAGTGCGTGCCCGCAGCCCCCCCCGCCGCACATAATTAAAACCGTTTTTTGGTTTTTTAGGCGCAGCAATTCGCGCGCCGCTGTTTTGCTAATAGGGGTGTAAAAATTCTCGCTTACCGGCATGCCGGTTGCAAAAACACGGTCAGCCGGCAGCCCTTTTTGAACCACTTCGTTTATTAGGTCCTTGTGCGGCAAAAAGTAGCCGGTAAGGCGGGTTTCAGCAAAAAACGGAATACAGGTATAATCGGTTAGTACCCCGTAGCAGGGCACGGTAAAATCGGGCTGCTTTTGCAGGTAGGTCAGCGCCTCCATAGCAAAAAGGTGCGTAGCCATCACTGCGGTAAACTTTTGGGAGAGAATGTAGTTTTTAAGCTTGCTTGCGTACTTGGTGTTGGCGTAATAAACCGGGGACGGCAGCCCGGCGTTGCTGTAAACGCCGCCAATGCGGTACAAAGCGCCAAAAACGGCCGGCGTTTTTTTCATCACGCCGCTGTAGGTTGCCGAAACCGCCCGGGCCGTGTGCTTTCTGCCTAAAGTTAAAGGGTCTAACAGAGTGTACAATACGCCCTTACGCGCAAAGGCCTCGGCCACTGCTAAAGCGGCGCTGTTGTGCCCCTGGCCAGTATCGCAGCTTAAAATTAGCACTTTCATAAAACAACCCCCAAAAAACAGTAAACAACAGCAAAACCGCGCCTATACATTAAACAAAAACAGAAGGTAGGGTTTTATTTTTTTATTTGCCTGCCTTTTGCTTGTAGTATAACACATTGTATTAAACTTTGCAAGATTTTGGCGTAAAAAGGGTTAAACCAACAATTACCTGTTGAACAAAATTTCAAGGTTTTTTAAACAAAACCTTGAATTTAGGGGCCAAAGGCAGTATAATAGCTTTGTAACAATTTTCTGGAGGATTTTTCATGAAGCTTGGAATTGTTGGGTTACCCAATGTAGGGAAATCCACTTTATTTAACGCTATTACCAATGCCGGCGCCGCCTCGGCAAATTTTCCGTTTTGCACCATAGAACCAAATGTTGGCGTGGTTGCCGTGCCGGACGAACGACTGACCGCCTTGGCCGAGATGTACCACCCCAAAAAGCTTACCCCCGCAACGATTGAGTTTGTTGATATTGCCGGGCTGGTAAAGGGTGCCTCTAAGGGCGAGGGGTTGGGCAACAAGTTCCTTTCCCACATACGGGAGGTTGACGCCATTGTGCATGTGGTGCGTTGCTTTGAAAACGACGATATTATTCATGTTGAAGGCTCGGTAGACCCAAAGCGGGATATTGACATTATTAACATAGAGCTGATTTTGGCCGACTTAGAAATGGTGCAGCGCCGATTAGATAAATCGGCAAAGGCATTAAAGGGCGATAAATCCTTAGCCGGCGAGGTGGAATTTTTAAAACGGCTGGCCGCCGCGTTGGAAAACGGCATCCCCGCCCGCGCGGTCGAAACGGACGAGAGCGAGGCCGAAATTTTAAGCTCCATTGCGCTGCTTTCCTCCAAGCCCGTTATTTACGCCTGCAACATGAGTGAGGACGATTTTTCAAACGGAATTGAAACCAACGCCCGCTTTGCCGCCGTGCAGCAAATTGCTGCCGCCGAGGGCGCCGAAACGCTGCCTATCTGCGCCTCCATGGAGGCCGAAATTTCTACCTTAGCGCCGGAGGAAAAGGAGCTGTTTTTGGCCGATTTAGGGCTGGAACATTCGGGGCTGGATCGTTTAATACAAAAATGCTACAAGTTGTTAGGGCTAATTTCTTATCTTACGGCCGGCGAGCCGGAGGTGCGTGCCTGGACCATTCGCCGCGGCACCAAAGCGCCGGCCGCCGCAGGCAAGATCCACTCTGATTTTGAGCGCGGGTTTATTCGGGCCGAGGTTGTTTCGTTTACCGATTTAATGGCTTGCGGCAGCATGGTAGCCGCTAAAGAAAAGGGCCTTGTTCGCAGCGAGGGCAAGGAATATGTAATGCAGGACGGCGACATTGTACTGTTCCGCTTTAATGTGTAAGCCGCTGCCCGCCTAAACGCCGTTGTTTTCTACTGCCAACCAAAACCGGGTTTGTTTTAGGAAAGGCTTAACGCTGCAAAAGGCTTTGTTTCGGCGAAAAACAAATTTAACGCTTTTTACCAAACTACGCTCAAAAGAGCAAAATTTAAACCGCCGCAGGTGATTTTATGACAACCAAAGAGCAAAACTTATTACAAAAAGCTAACGAAATTTTAACCGAAAACACTTATTCTACCGGCAATTACCCTTGGGGAAATTACCGTTTAATTAGCCCGGGAAAAGAGCGTTTTAAAGGCGTTTGGAACTGGGACACGGCCTTTCACGCTATTGGCGTTTTGCCCGAGGAACCAGAACTTGCCAAAGAGCAACTTCTGGGCTTTTTTGAGCTTCAAGCCCCTAACGGTCAACTGCCGGATGTTGTTTTTGAAAACGGGAAAATTGAATACGGCTGGAGCAAACCGCCCGTTATGGCCCCGGCGGCCGCACTGATTTTTGAAAAAACCGGAGATTTTAATTTTATAAAAACCCTTTACCCCAAGCTGGTTTTGCACGAGCAATTTTGGGTTAACAAGCGCCAAAGCGACGGCATGTTTTACTACAACGCCGAGCGAAAGCCGGGCGAAAGCGAAGCTGATTACGCCTTACACGTTGGCTACGAATCCGGCTGGGACAATTCCCCCAGGTGGGACAGCGAACCGCAAAATTTTTGGCCCGTTGACCTAAACTGCTACATGATTTTAACCTACCGGGCGCTGGCAAAGCTTGCCGCCGCATTAGACCTTTCAGCCGGTGATTGGCAGAAGAAGGAAAAAGCGCTGACCCAAAAGGTTGAAAGCATTTTGTGGAACAGCACTTTAAACGCCTACACCGATTACAATTTTAAAAAAGCGCAGCATTCAACCGTTTTAACCCCCGCCTCGTTCATGCCGCTGTACATTCAAACCGCTTCGCCGGAGCGGGCAAAGCAAATGCACCAAATTGCAAAGGAGCATTTTTTACCCGGTATGCCAACCCTGGCGTACACAAACCCGGCGTACTCTAACAACTACTGGCGCGGGCCCTGCTGGCTGAACACCGCTTATTTTGCGGCCAAAGGCCTAAAGAACTACGGCTTTTGCAGCGCCGCCCAAACAATACGCAACACCATTTTAACCTGGGTAGAAAAGGATACCGGCTGTATTCACGAAAATTACGACGCCAAAACCGGCACCGGCTTGTGTTGCAAGCGTTTTTCCTGGAGCAGCGTGTTTGTAAAGCGTTTTATTTTAGAATTTTAAAAATTATCCGCCGCGGCCGAAAGTGCTTTTTCGACCGCGTTTTTTATTGTATTTGCTTGACAAAATAACGCCGCTATGCCATAATAGAATGAGGATATTATTTTTTTAAAGAGGGATAAAAAATGATAAATCAAGCAATTTTCGATTTAGTGCAGTACGGGCTTTCTACCGGCCTTGTTTGCAGGGAGGACGCCATTTACACCACCAATCGCGTGTTAGAGGCGCTGATGCTGGAGGATTACACCGAGCCTGCCGCCGTTAGCGAAAAGGATTTGGAAATAATTTTAAACACCATTTTAAATTACGCCGTTAAAGCCGGAATTGTTGAGGCCGGCATTACCCAGCGTGATTTATTTGATACGAAAATTATGGGTCTGCTGACCCCCTGCCCCTCGGCCGTGCAAAGCGCCTTTTGGAAAAAGTACCGCGAATCGCCCGAGCTTGCTACCGATTATTACTACAAGCTAAGCTGCGACAGCAACTACATTCGCCGTTACCGCATTGCCAAAGATGTAAAATGGACCACGAAAACCGAGTATGGCACGCTGGATATTACCATTAATCTTTCAAAGCCGGAAAA
This sequence comes from uncultured Oscillospiraceae bacterium, assembly GCA_900550315.1. Classification (GTDB taxonomy): domain Bacteria; phylum Bacillota; class Clostridia; order Oscillospirales; family Acutalibacteraceae; genus UMGS1279. The sequence continues at coordinate 7,454 of URRK01000015.1, forward strand.
AGACCCTAAAGCCATTGCCGCAGCCAAAAACGCCGCGCAATCCGGCTACCCTAAGTGCCAGCTTTGTAAGGAAAACGAAGGTTATGCCGGCCGCCTGAACCACCCGGCGCGGCAAAATTTACGCCTTATTCCGCTAACCGTTAACAACAGCGCCTGGCGGCTGCAGTACTCCCCCTACGTTTACTACAAAGAGCATTGCATTGTTTTTAACGCCGAGCACACCCCCATGGCCATTAACCGCGCCACCTTTGACAAGCTTTTAGACTTTGTTACCCAGTTTCCGCACTATTTTGTTGGCTCAAATGCCGATTTACCCATTGTTGGCGGTTCTATTTTAACGCACGACCATTTTCAGGGCGGGCATTACACCTTTGCCATGGCAAAGGCGGCTGTAGAAACGCCGCTGACCTTTAAAGGCTTTGAGGAGGTGCAGGCCGGCATTTTAAAATGGCCAATGTCGGTAATACGACTGCGCTGCCCCAACAGTAAACGCCTGGCCGATTTAGCCGAAAAAATTTTAAACGCCTGGCGCGGCTATACCGATGAAAGCGCCTTTATTTTTGCCGAAACAAACGGCGTTCCGCACAACACTATTACCCCCATTGCCCGCAAAAACGGCACCGCTTTTGAGCTGGATTTAGTGCTGCGCAACAACATTACCACCAAAGAACACCCACTTGGCGTGTACCACCCCCACGCCGAGCTGCACCACATTAAAAAAGAAAATATTGGTTTAATTGAGGTAATGGGCTTAGCGGTTTTACCCGCCCGCCTAAAAGACGAAATGCAGCAGCTGGCCGAAAAAATTGTAGCCGGGGAGGATTTAACAAAATTTGAGGCCACCGCCAAGCACGCCGCCTGGGTAGCCGAGTTTTTGCCCAAGTACGAAATGGTAAACAATAATAACATTAACGATATTTTAAAAACCGAAATTGGCAAGGTTTTTGCCAAGGTTTTAGAGCACGCCGGCGTTTACAAACGAACCGAGCAGGGCCGGGCCGCGTTTTTACGATTTGCCGCCGCTGTTGGCCTAAGCGAGCCAAATTAAAGCCGCCCATTAGGAAAGGGGCAAACCGTTTAACGGCTTAGGTTTGGCTTTTGCCGCCTGCCCCCAATGTAAAATTACATTTACAAAGCAACAGGCAATGCCAAAAGCGGTTAAACCTTTTTAAGTGCTTTACCGCCCCAAAGGCCAAAACATTGCATTTTTAAGGACGGTTTTTTATGAATTTAATGCATTTAAAATACGCCGTAGAGGTTTCGGAAACCGGCTCGATTAACAAAGCGGCCGAGCGGCTTTTTGTTAGCCAGCCAAACCTAAGCCGTGCCATTAAAGAGCTAGAGGCTTCGTTAGGCGTTGCAATTTTTGCTCGCAGCGCCCGCGGCATGGATCTAACGCCAAACGGCGAGGTTTTTATTCGCTACGCCAAAAACATTTTAAAGCAAATTAACGCGGTTAAAAATTTGTTTGAAAAAGAAAACGCCGAAAAGCAGCGGTTTTCGGTTTCCGGCCCGCGCGCCAGCTATATTGCAAAGGCTTTTTCCCGCTTTGTGGCCGGCTTAGCGCCCAACGAGCAGCCGGAACTTTTTTACCGCGAGACCAACGCCATGCGGGTAATTAAAAACCTTTTGCAGGAGGATTGCGAGCTTGGCATTTTGCGCTACGCCGAGAATTACGATAAATATTACAAAGCAACGCTGGAGGAAAAAGGCCTTTGCTACGAGCTAATTACCGATTTTAGCTACCTTTTACTGTTTAGCCGGCAAAGCCCGTTGGCAAAGCTAAAAAGCATTACCTACCGCGACCTGCAAATTTTAACCCAAATTGCGCATGCCGACCCTTATGTGCCCTCGTTGCCGCTTTCAGAGGTTAAAAAAGACGAATTGCCAACCAACTCCGGCCGCTGCATTTATGTTTACGAGCGCGCCAGCCAGTTTGAGCTGCTGGCCGAAAACAAAAATTGCTTTACCTGGGTTTCCCCGGTTCCCAAAGACCTATTAAACCGTTACGACCTAATACAGCAGCCCTGCTGCGAAGCCGGCCGTGTTTATAAAGATATTTTAGTGCGCCGCAAAAACTACACCCCCACCCCGCTGGACGACCGTTTTTTAGAGCAGCTGATTCTTTCTAAACGCGAGGTTTTTGACCTTTAATTTTTAGGCAAAGGTTAAACCAAAAGCCGAACGAACCCACGCAGCCAAGCCGCCTTAAAAAAGGCAAAACGGAGCTACTGCTGCCGCATTGTAAAACGCCAATACCACAACAGCGCCTACCGCTTAGCATTTAAAAAGCGGTAGGCGCTGCTTTTAACAGTCGACTAAAAAGCGGGGCAGCCGCATTTCATTGCCCCGAAAGCTACAAGCTATTATTGTTTTTTGGCGACGCCGACAAAGCGGCTGCCGGCGCGTTGTTGAAAGTCCCGTTGGCGGTGCCGGCTGCAGATTTTTTGCGCTTTTTACGCACAAAAAAGCGTTGTTTGGTGATGATCCTGTCGTAATACTGCTTAAAAGAAACACCAAAGTTGTACTTTGTTTTACAGGCCTTGCAATAAAAATCTGCTCTAAAAAAGCCGTTAATAAATTTAAATTTATTCAACCGCTGTAGCGGCTGGCCGCATTTTTCGCAGCAGGGCTTTAGCAAGGCTTTGTCAACCGCCGGACTGTTTAAATCGGCCACAAAATGCGGCTTGTACATTAGGCGTTTGTAAAACTCTGGCTGGTTGGTGTTGCGAATAAAAGGCTGCAGCGCCACGCTTTGGGCGCACTGCCCCAAAATTTTTGCCGAAAGCTTACTGTCATCCAGCGCGCAATGCAAGTCCTCCTCTCGAAACGGGATGTTTAGCATACGCGCCGCGTTTTCAAGCGAGACCTGGTTGGTTTGCGGGTTACCGCCGGCAGCCAAAAAAGCGTGAAATATTTTTTGCAGGTCGGCGTACCTGCCAAGGCAGGCCGGCACGGTAGTTTTTAAAAACAGCTCGCAGTTTTTGTGCAATACATGCAGGTCGGTGTCGCTCCAGGTTAAGGTAAGGCAATCCTCCCCCGCCCAGCTGCGGTAATCCTGCAGTGCCTGGCGCAGCGGCACCCCCGCCAGCATTTGCTCATTGGTTATGCCGGTTAGCTTTTTAAAGCGCCCGGAAAGCTTTTTAGAAAGCAACGAACGCACATCGGCACTAAAGGTGCTAATAAATTTAAAATTTTCGTTCAGCTTTACGGCGCCAAACTGCAATATTTCGTTTACAAAGCCTTTCGCAGCTGGACAATAAAAGCAATCCCATTCAAAATCCAGTAATATGTAGTTCATTACTTTTTATTGCGGGCTTCGGCCTTCATGCGCAACTCTTTGCTTAAAATGCGTTTACGCAGGCGGGTGGCCTTGGGGGTAATTTCAACCAGCTCGTCATCTTTAATAAATTCCAGGCACTGCTCTAAGCTAAGCACGGTGTGCGGCACCAGCTTTAAGGCGTCATCCGAGCCGGCCGCACGCATATTGGTGGCCTGCTTTTTTTTGCAAACATTGCAAACAATATCCTCATTTTTCGGGTTTTCGCCAATAATCATACCCTCGTAAACCGGTTCGCCGGGGCCAATAAACAATCTACCGCGGCTTTGGGTGTTAAACAGGCCGTAGCCGGTTGTTTCGCCCGATTCGTGTACAATAATCGACCCGGTGTTGCGGCACTCAATATCCCCCTTATAAGGCTGGTAGCTGTCAAACACATGGTTCATAATGCCGTTGCCGTTGGTATCGGTTAAAAACTGCGATCGGTAGCCCAACAGCCCGCGCGCCGGAATTAGAAATTCTAAGTGCGAAGTGCCGCCGTCCCGCGTGCCCATGTTTTTAATTTCGGCCTTGCGGGTGCCAAGGCGCTCCATAACGGCGCCAACATATTCCTCCGGCACCTCTATCATTAAAAGCTCAATCGGCTCTAACAAATTGCCCTTTTCGTCTTTTTTGAAAATAACGGTGGGCGGAGATACCTGGAATTCGTACCCCTCGCGGCGCATGGTTTCAATTAAAATTGAAAGGTGCAATTCACCGCGGCCGGAAACCTTAAAGGTATCGGCCGAATCGGTCTCCTCCACCCGCAGGCTAACATTGGTTTGTACCTCTTTAAACAAGCGGTCACGAATATTGCGCGAGGTAACAAATTTGCCGTCCTGCCCGGCAAAGGGGGAATTGTTGACCATAAAGTTCATAGAAAGGGTAGGTTCATCTATTTTAACAAACGGCAGCGGCTCTACATGCTCGGGGTCGCAGGCCGTTTCGCCAATATTTAAATCGGCAATGCCGGCAACGGCAATAATCTCCCCGGCCGGGGCCTGCTCCACCTCTTGCCGTTTTAGGCCCTCGTAGGTAAACAGTTTAGAAATACGCACATTTTTAGTGGTGCCGTCCCGGTGGCAAAGCACAACCGCCTGCCCGGCCGTAACCACGCCGCGCTCCACGCGGCCAATGCCAATTTTGCCTAAGTAATCGTCACTGTCAATGTTAGAAAATAAAATTTGCAACGGACCGTTTACATCATTTTTCGGGGGCTCAATTTCTTTAATAATAATGTCAAACAGCGGCTGCATATCCCCCTCGCGCGCGTCGGGCGAAAGCGAGGCGTAGCCGTCGCGCCCCGATGCGAACACTACCGGGAATTCAATTTGGTTGTCATCGGCGCCAAGCTCAATAAAAAGGTCTAACACCTCGTCAACAACCTCTAACGGGCGGGCCATGGGCCGGTCTACCTTGTTTACCACAACAATAACCTTTTTGCCAAGGCCTAAGGCTTTTTTTAGCACAAAACGGGTTTGCGGCATGCAGCCCTCAAAGGCGTCTACCAACAGCAAAACGCCGTCTACCATCATTAAAATACGCTCAACCTCGCCGCCAAAGTCGGCGTGGCCGGGGGTATCTACAATGTTAATTTTGTAGTCGCCGTAATGCACGCTGGTGGGTTTAGATAAAATGGTAATACCGCGCTCCCGCTCTAAATCGTTAGAGTCCATAACGCGCTCCTGCACCTGCTCGTTGGTACGAAAGGTGCCGCTTTGCTTTAAAAGTTCATCTACCAAAGTTGTTTTGCCGTGGTCAACGTGGGCAATAATAGCAATGTTACGCAGCTTTTCAACAGACAGCATAAAAATAATCACTTTCCTTATTTATTCTACAACCAAATTATTATACTATTCCCGCAAAGGGATGTCAAGAAAAAACGGCGTTTTTCACCAACCCCCTGCAAATTTTGCTGTTTTTTGGCCAGTTTTTTACACAGTTAACGGTTACAATCTGCCAAAATCACATTATTGGCAAATAAGCGTTTACCCCAAAGCGGCCTTAGGTAACATCCTCGTACATACCGCCCTTTATAAACTCGCGCAGCAGCGAGCTTTGCGGAACCAGCGCCTGCGGCAGCACCTGAAACTGCTCTAACGCGTTTTTGGTGCGCAGGGCGTAGCTGTAATTCTCGGTTTTTTGGGGCAGCTCTTGCAGCAGCTGCGGAACAATGCCGGCAAACAGGCAAGGCTCAAAAGCGTGAAAGGTAGAAAGCAGCGCGTCGGCGCGGTTTTTAAAGCAGTACAGGTACTTTTTTTCGCCCTCTACTACCCCGCTCCAAAGCTTTAGGGTAAAGGCGGCGCTGCTGCTGCGGTAAATGTAGTCCCGCGAGAGGCGGCGGCAAAGCCGCAGCTGGCGGCTGGAAAGCAAAACGCTTTGCCCGCTGTACACCGCCTTGTTCACGCTAATGTAAATTTTAAAAAGGCCGCCGGGCGGCAGGCTGCCGGTAAGCTCGGGATTTAGGGCGTGCAGCCCCTCTACAATTAAAATTTTGTTGCCGCTAACATCTATGTTAAGCCCCTGCGGCTCGCGGCATTTTTTTTGAAAATTAAAAATAGGAATAACCGTTTTACCACTTTGCATTATTTGGCTAAAGCACTGCTGAATTAAGGGAATATCCAGCGCGTAAACCGTTTCAAAATCCGGCTCGCCTTTTTGGTTTAACGGCATTTTGTTAGGTAAAAGGTAAAAATTATCTAACGAAACAACCGCAGCCTTTACGCCGTTTGCCGCTAAAGCGTCACACAAAATGTGGGCCGTTGTTGTTTTTCCGGAGGCCGAGGGCCCTGCCATTAAAACAATTTTGCAGCCTTTGCGGTTTAAAATTTGCCGCGCAGTTTCTAAAACGGTGCGGTGGTATTCCTGCTCGGCCTGCGCAATTAGCTGTTCGGGGTTATTTAAAGCCGCCGTGTTAATTTCAGTAAGGGTATTCACGGTAAAACGCCTCCACTCTTTGCTTTCTTTTCAGCATTTCCTCAAATCGGGTTAGATATTCATACGGGTATTTAAAATTAAAAATACGCTCAATTTGGGGGCCGCCCGGCTGGCGCAATTTGGTAACGGCCGAGGCGCCGCAGCCTAAAACCGAGTGGGTTTCATCCATCATAAAAACATTATAAAGCCCCTCGCTGCCAGGTTTGGCGTAGCCAACATTCTCTAAATTGCCAACCGTTTTGCTTTGGCGGTACATATAATACGGAAAAATACCGTTTTCGCCCAAAACCTCGCGGGCGTAATCTACCATTTTTGCCACCGTTTCGGCGCTTTCAAAAAAGGTGTTAACGCCGGCCTCGGCAGTTAAATCGGCCGCCCGCTTGTAGGCCAGGGTGTGCACCGTTACGCTTTCGGGGTTTAGGGCCAGCACCTGCTTTAGGGTGTTGGCAAAGCTATTAAAATCGTCGCCCGGCAGGCCGGCAATCAGGTCCATATTAATATGTAAAAATCCAACCTCGCGCGCCAAATAAAAAGCCTGCACCGTTTGCTCGGCGGTATGGCAGCGGCCAATTTTTTGCAGCACGGCGTTGTTCATTGTTTGCGGGTTAATGCTAATGCGGTCAACGCCGCTTTGCTTTAAGGCCAGCAGCTTTTCTTTGGTAATGGTGTCCGGCCGGCCGGCTTCTACCGTAAATTCTAAAAAATTGCCGCCAAAGCTTTGGGCGGTTCGGCTAAGCACCTGCTTTAGCTGCTCGGCCGAAAGGGTGGTTGGCGTGCCGCCGCCCATGTAAACCGTTTGCGTTTTAAGCCCCAACTGCCGCACCAGCCCGGCGGTATATTCAATTTCGCGGCAAAGCAGCGTAACATACTGCGGAATAAGTTTTTTGGCCTGCGCAATGCTGTGCGAAACAAACGAGCAGTAGCTGCAGCGGGTTGGGCAAAACGGAACCGAAAGGTAAAGGCTAACGCTATCCCGCTTGGAGCGGGCAATAATTTTATTCTCTAACGCCGCGGTTTGCCTTAAAAGGCTTAGCTTTTGCCCGCTAACCGCCAGCTCGGTTTTTAAATACTGCTCTGCCTTTTGGCCTAAATCCTTTTGCAGACGGTGGTAAAGCTTTGCCGGGCGAACCCCAGTTAAAATGCCCCACTGCGGGCGGTAGCCCGTTAGGCTGCAAAGGCAGTAAAACAGCAGCAGCGCCAAAGCTCTTTCCTGCTCCTTTTCCTTAGTTTGGCCGGGCGGAACCGTAACCCCCCCGCTGCTGCGCTGCTCAAAAAAAGAATCCCCTTGCCGTACAGCGGCGTAAAGCCCGGTTTGGCCGTTTGTTATTTCTACCGCGGCAACGGCAAAAAAGCCCTTGCCCGGCAGCGGCCCTAACGGCGCAAAGGTAATTTTTTCAAACGGAAAAAACAAGCGAACCAGCTTTTCCAGCTCGTATTGAAAGTTGTTGTTTTTAATATATATAATCATTTTTAAACCAATATTAACGGATTATTATTTTTTTCAAAAAGAATGGTGGTAGAACGGCCGTGCCCGGGGTAAACGGTAAAGTCCTGCTCTTGGCTTAACAGCCGTTTTATAGAAACACGCAGTGTATTTAAGCTGCCGCCAACATGGTCGGTACGGCCAAAACCCCGGTGAAATAAGGTGTCACCGCTAAAAATGCTGTTTTCTAAAAAAAAGCAA
>URRK01000016.1 GCA_900550315.1 uncultured Oscillospiraceae bacterium
CCGAAACAATGGAGAACAGCGCCAGCCCGCGCGCCACCGAAATGGCAGCCGAAAGATCTTTGTTTATTTGCATGAAAAATTTCCTCCTGTAAATATTAACCCATTACCGCCGTTTTTCCAGCCCCAGCTCTTTTAACAGCTTTTGGGTTTGGCCGGCCGTTTGGGCCGGAATACGGCTATTTACCGAAAGCTCGCGCACCGAGCGGCGCACGCCGCCGCAAAAAAGCAGCTTGCCCCAGCGGCGCACCTGAAAAGCGGGGTACAACCACGGGTGCCGCCTCAGCGCCGGGTAATGATTTTTAAGCACAGCGGGCGACGGCCAAATTTTTGCCGCCGCGTACCGCAGCTTGCCCCCCTGCTTTTGCTGCTGCAGGGCAATGCGGTTGGCTTGCTCGCCGTACACGCCGCCGCAAAAAATGTAGTTTTCCAGCAGGGTTAAAGCCTGGGTTTTAGGGGCGCCAGCAAACCAGGCCCGGCCCAGCTCGTTCAGCTTTTCGGCAAACTGCAAAATGCCGGTTTGCTGCAGCAGCGGTTTGGCGCCGCCATACTCCTCTGGGCTGGCGCTGTTCAGCAAAAATAAATCTAAAACCGTGCGCACCCCGCAACCGCCGTTTAAAAAGTGGTAATAGGCGTGGGCGTATTGGTGAAACGCAAAAAACGCCGGTGTAAACCTATACTCAAAACTGCCGGGTGCCGTAGGCTCGGCGTACTGCCAGGCGTGCTCTAACAGTGCGTCAATATTACTGTGCGTTTCTTTTAAGCTAAAGTGCAGCTCAATATGCGGGGCGCCTTGTTTTAAAAGCGAATAATCGTGATAGTTTTTAAACTCCACGGTGTAGCCGTTTTGCTGCTGCAGGGCCCTAATGGCCTGCTCGGTTTGCTGCAGCTGCACTAAAATGTCAATATCGCAGCGGGTGCGCATCCAGCTTTTGGGGTACAGATTTTTAATTACCGCTCCCTTTAGCGGCACAAAGGGCACCTTAGCCTGCTGAAGGGTTTGGCAAATTTGGCCATAGGCGTAATCTAACCGCTCAACGCAAACAGCAGTGCTTAGCATTTTGCCCTGGTAAAGCTCTTCCTTTTCCTTTGGAATTTGCAAGGCCTTTTGAGCAACCGCCAGGGCAATAAAATGTACCACATCGTGCTTAGCGGCCAGGCGGCCAACAGCGGCCAGCTCGGCGGCGTTTAAGGTAATGGGGGCCGTGCCCTTGGCAGGCCAAATAACGCTTTTTATAATGGCAATCAGCCGGGGACCGGCCAAAGCATTTTCTTTTTGGGTTTTATTTTCTTGAATGATCATACTACTCTTTAAAATTAAAATCTAAACCAACAAAATTCAGCTGTTGTTGGTAATTTTCTATTTCCTTTTGTTTTAGGGTTTGCAAAACCTTTTTCTGCTGCCGAATGTGGCTACGGTGAAACACTAAGGTGTCAGCCCAGCGCACCACCCAAAAAAGCGGGAGCAAAACGGGGGCTTTTTTTAAAACGGGGTAGCGCTGCGCCATTCCACCGTACGGCAAAAACACCATTTGCAGCAGCTTTTTGGCCCAAACATTTTTGGCGCTTACCGACTTGGCGGTTTTGGTGCCCTGGGCAATTACGCGCCCCTTTGGGGTGCCGTAGGCACCGCTTTGAAAAATTCTTTGGGTTAAAAAGTCGGTAACCTTATTTGCACTTTCGCCCGAAAACCAGCAGCGCAGCATAGCCGAAACATTTTGGTAAAAGCTTAAAAGCTGCAGCTTTTTAAGCTCGGCTAAAATGTAGCTTTGGTTTAAGGCGGGGTTTGCATTTTTAAAAACAAAAAGGTCTACTGCATGCTTTAAGCCAATGCCGCCGTCGCGGTAATGCTTGGCAAAGTGGGTAAACAGGTAAATAAATTTTTCCTCGGGCGAAAAGCAAAACCGGCTGGTTTTGGTGGGCTTGGCCAGCTTCCAGCCGTTGCCGTAGTACGCAAAATAATCCCGATTATACGAAGGGATGAGCATTTTGTGCAGCTCTAAATGCAGCGCGCCGGGCTTGTACCAAATCAACTCGTGGTTGCTCTCCTGCCCCTCTAAAAAGCCAAGGCCTATTAAAATTGTTTTAATTTTTTCGTACTGTTCCGGCTTTATCAGCAGGTCAGCGTCACTCATTAAGCGCTGCTCAGGCTTGGCGTAAAGCTGCTGCAAAACCGCCCCTTTCAGCGGCAGGTAGCAAATGCCGTTTTGCTCAAATGCGCGGCAAACGGCTTTTAGGGCGTGCTGCTGATTTTGGGTAATTAACACCGCCGAAACGGTTACCTTGTACAGCGAGGCCTCTACCGCCGAAGGCGGTTTAATTTTAGCGTGCACCAGGCCGTAGTAAAGCAGCGGCGTTATTTGGTGTTGCTGCCCAATTTTTAAAAGCTGCTGCCAGTTAAACGCCGAATCCAGCACCAAACCCGGTGCGGTGTTTTGCGGGGCGTTTTGTTTGGTGTTTTGTTCCGCTTGCTGCCCCGGCAACGGCCCGGCCGGGCCGCCGTACAGCCCGCTTTTTATAATAGCCAGCACGGTTTTTTCAAACGGCGTCATAAATAATCCCCCCTTAGTAAAAATTCCCACTAATCTATTTATGTTTTTACTTATTAAATTGCAACAGCCGCTCCCTTTCACTTTTACTTAGTGCAAAAAGCCATAACGAAAGGAAGTACACTGCTGTTACTAAACCGCCCTTTAAAACCAAAAAAGCAATCCGCTCTTTTTTGCACATTCTTCATTGGTCATACTCATCTTAATCCTTTCTTCTTAACAATTTATTTCTTTCTTCTGAGTTTAGTCCCAACAGTAATGTTACCGCAGTATATATTCCTATAATCACCAAGCCCTTTGACGCAAAAACAAGCCATCCTGCATTTGAAAATAAAGAATTCATTAAGTACCCAAGTACAATTGTAATGATAATCGGGATGCCCATTCGGATGTAGCAATTTATGACGAACCTTGCCATATCAATTTTTAATACTCGCTTATAAATAAATAGTAAAGCCATCGCACGTAACATATAAGCGATTGAAATAGATATACAAGCACCAATAACTCCTAAATAGGATGATAGAATGATAGACATTATAATATTAACTATTCCCATTCCTAAGTTTACCCATGCTTGTAAGTTCACCTTTTTTCTTACAATCATAGCCGTGTTAGCGATTTGCATGGAATTAAAGAACAATCCCGGTATGATTACAAGTAAAATACCATAATAAGCATCCAAGTATGTCGATCCTATCCACAGGTTTATGAATTCTTTCCCGATAACTGCAAATCCTGCCACAATGAGACCGTTGATGGCGTATTGAAATTTACCGACGCTTAGCATTAGCGGCATTAATTCGTCTTGTTCTCCACCGCATTCATATATTCTTGATATTTTAGCCATAAACATGCCGTTTATAGCTGTTGTAATGGTATAAGTATATCCTTCAATAGTTGTTACAATTCCAAATACCGCAATTGTAGCACTGCTTGCTACAGCTCCAAGTATTGAAGGCGTTATATTAAAGACAAGTCTCTGTGCCAAAGACGAAATTGTAACCCATATAGAAAAGCCAAAAATGTCTTTGTAGAGTGAAAAGTCAGAGTATTTCCAATTAACCCTTAGTTTTATTCTCTTTTTGACAACGATCCATTTATAAACAATACTGATGAGACCTACTATGGCATGTACTACTACCAGCCCATATAGACGACCACCTAAAAGGAGCGTGATTACAGTAAGAGCAACCAGCAATATACGATATATTACATCAGCTAATTTGAGATGAACAAACTCTTCATAGGAATTCAAAATTCCGTTAAATGTTACAAAAGGAAAGTTGATTACGGCAAAAGATGCGGATATTAAATAAACGACCTTGAATTTCCCCAGTTCCGCCGGTGTTAGTTTTACATATATACTATCAATGCAAAAATAAATTATTATAAGTGCAATAAAAATGACGGCATCAATAATCAAATATAGCTTATAAACGGCACCGAGAAAATTATTAACCTTATCTTGCCGTCCTTCGGCTCGATATTTGGCAACATAGCGGCTAACCGCCGAACTCAACCCCAAATCTACCAAAAATAGAGTGATAAGTGAGTTAGAAAGTGTGTATAAGCCATAATCACTTTTGCCGATTGTGTCCACCATCCAAGGAGTGTAGACTAACCCTGCTATAATATTGATACCAATAGAAAGGTACGATAGAATTGCACCTATCTTAATTTGATTACTGCTTATCCGCATTTGTTTCACCTGCCAAGCCAACGCTTTATCTTTCTCAAAGTGCAAGTAATCACATTACCGCTTATACATCTATATACCAAATTGTGATAATCCATATCGCAAGCGCAAAAATCCGGATGATTAAGCGGAAAATCAAATTCATGCGTTGGCATAAACAGCGTATTTTTATATTTAATATATTTTGTTGTTTTTACTTTTTTGGCATGTGTAGAAGCAACACCTACACCAATGTTACATATTTGATTTACTCTTGGTACGATTGCTAGCATGTTTTGAGTATACTCTGCAAAGCCCCATTGAGAATCCCAATATGAGAGCTTTTCCCCGTTTTGTGCAGCCTTGTTTGCCTTAATTAAAGCTGCTATTCTTTGCTCAGCCACATAATTGTTTCCAACCTGTTGTTTATATAACTTCAAACGATATTCATCATTTACTCCTTTTACGCTATAATCATAAAATCGGCTCCATGCCCTTTTCCATGTTGCCCATCCCCAAATTGCTGCCGCTTTTGAGAAGAAATAATCATAATTTCCGCAGTCCCATGTTTCAAAATGATTCAGTCCGCTTATGTATGCTATACGGTCATCATTTTTGTATTTCTCCAACAATTCCTCACAATAAGGAAAAAATGTAGAAGAAGGAATGCAGTCATCCTCTAATATAATTACACTTTCAAATCTTTCGAGTGCAAAGTCAATTGCACTTTTCGGACGTACACCGCAACCAAGATTCACCTCAGAATACTCACGTATTACATTACATTCCCAATCGATATTCTCTACTACCTTTCGGCAAGCTTCAATACCCGGAATATCACTCTTATCTCTGGGACCATCTTGCGCCAATATCAAAGTGCTCGGTTTTGCTTCTCTTACCTTTTCAAAAACCTGTGCAAAACTATCAGGGCGGTTGAAAAATATCATTAATACAGGTACGCTACATGAATAACTCATAGTTCATCTTATCTCCTAAACTTTATTTGTCCAAACAGATAGTTCCCGAACCTCCGGATATATAAAACGTATCGCCAACTACCATATTTCCTATATCACTTACCATAAATAATGCCCAATTTGCAATTTCCGCAGGGGTGCTCATTCGTCCTGTTGGATTTCCTGTCCAAGCAATATCGCTTGTATCATTTTTTCCGAGCATTGGTGTAGATACAGGACCGGGAGCAATGCTGTTTACAACAATTCCGTGCTTAATCAGTTTGTCTGCAAATCCCAAAGTTAATGCCTTAACGCCGTTTTTGGAAATCTCATAAGGTGTCCATCCGGGCTTTGCAGAAGACGCTGAACTAACAATCAGTATATGGCCTTTTATATGGTTTTCTATCATATAATTTGAAATCTCTTGGCATGAAAAATAAACTGATTTAAGATTTATATTCATGACAGTATCCCAAACCTGCTCGGTAACACTTCCGAACATATCGTGACAATGAACACCTGCACTGTGAACAAAAATATCAATTTTTTTCGACAGTTCAACAGCTTCATTTACAAGACGCTTTGTTTCATCGTTGCGAGAAATATCGGCAACAACATAGTGCGCCATTTCTGTTCCGATGTTATGGCAAACATCTTGCAATTTTGCTTCATTCGTTCCGGTTATTATGACTCTGCAACCATTCTCAACAAATGTTTTTGCAATTTTGGAACCAATTCCACCGCTCCCCCCGATAATCAAAGCCGTTTTGCCTTTTAACAGATCGCCTTTAAAAACCGGGATTTCTACAGATGATATTTTAGGATGTGGGAACAGGTTGTTTTTGATCTTTCTCAAAAGGCTTTTCATAATATTTATCCCTTTATAACCTTTAAAATGTTTTTAACTTTCTGAACGTTTTTGCCGCCAAGAACACTTCGTGCAATCTTCTTTGCCAATGTTGATTTAATCTCCACCGCATTATCTGCGTAAAACTTTTGAGTAATCTTTGCATCTTGTTCCATGTCGGTTAAGACTTCAAGGAACATCGGAGCAGCCGATTTCTCACCAAACTTTCCGATAACTGCATCTAATTCCTCGGCATCTGAAACGCAATAATATTCATAGCCCAGAGAAGTTGCCCAGCCTGCCGCAACATTTACGTGCTCGGCGGAAATATAGTCGTTCAGGGTTGCTATTTTTTCCCGCCCCATAATAAAGTGAAACTCGGAACCGCCGCCATTATTCAAAAGAATAATTCTAACATTCGGACCAATACTTCTGAGTCCTGCAGCGTTCATATCATAAAAGAAACTCAAGTCGCCGACTATCAAAAATGCCAGTTCATCTGTGGACGCCGCTTGCCCTGCAAATGTAGATACACAACCATCAATTCCAAGCGCACCAACATTACTGTATGTGCGAATACCTTTTGCAAGTTTGTAATACTGCATTACGCGGGTGCTATTTAAAATTGCCAAATGCAATACAGACTTTTCGGGAATAACCTCGGAGACCCGCTTGCCAACATACATATTAGAGAAACCAAATTCGGGCAATTTAATTTTTGCAAGCTCATTTTCCCAGCTACGGGCATACTCCCCGTTGTTTTGGTTTTCTTGTGGAATAAGCTCAAGCATTTTGGTTAAAAACCGCTCAAAGCTTACTTCAAACACTGCGGTCAGGCTTTTGTAGGCGTCCCTTACCACGGTGCCCTGCGTAATAAGCCAGTTTTCCATTTGCTTGTAATGTCGCCTTAAAAACGGGCGCAGGTTGTAAGCGGCCAAATTGTTACCAACCGAAATTACAAGATCCGGCACCAGCTTTTCAAGGGAGCTTGCACCGTTAATTTCCGAAACGGGGTAGGTGTAAACACACCCGTTACAGTCAAGGTTAGACAAATGCTCTACCGAGAAAACGCAGTTGCATTTTTGGTACATTTGGTTTAAAAGGGCTACGCAGGCGTTATTAAAGCAAACATTTTGGCCTATTACAAATAAAACGCGCCGACAACCGGCCAATTTACTCGCAAACCGCTCCCATGTTTTTGCGTCGTTTTCTAAATTGATCCACTCGATCTTTCGCTCCGGCGGCAGTTTTTTATTATCGTAAATATCGGTTCTGCCTACAATTGGAATATTAATGTGTACCGGGCCGGCGCCGTGATGCGTTAGCTCCAGCAATGCCTCGTTCACCAAGCGGTTACACAGCCATTCGTCATTTTCGTTTTCTACCACCGGTAACGAAACGCTTTTTTTAATAACCCCGTTAAAAATGTTGCTTTGCTCAATTTTTTGTATTTCAAGCTGCCCTTGAAAATAGGGGTTTTTATCGGCCGTTATGGCAAGAACGGGCACGCTTTGGTAAAAGGCCTCGGTAACGCCGGGAAGGTAGTTACAAACCGCCGTTCCAGAGGTGCAAACGCAGGCGCACGGCTTTTGAGTTTGCTGCGCAACGCCCATGGCAAAATATGCCGCGCTGCGCTCATCTACAACCGAATAGCAGGTAAAAAAATCGTCTGTTTCTATAGAATGGATCAACGGAATATCACTCCCGCCGGGAGACAGCACAACATTGCTGATATGGTACTGTTTTAAAAGATCCACCAAAATTTGTACGCTGCGAAAGCTGGAATTCATTTTCTTATTCTCCTAACATGTATCTCATTTTAACAGTTCAAAAAATGTAGTAGGCAAAGCGTCGTAATACTTTTTTTCAAAATAGGGCGCAAGAGTATGGCTTACTTTGTTAAAAATTAACTGCTTTGCCATTTCAAACGCCTGAGCCGGCGTACTTGCCAAATGAACATATTCATCATATACTCCGACGAACCAATCGGCGCCGGTGGTAACTTTATGGTCGGTTGTTTTAATAATTACAACCGGCGTACCGGCCGCTAAGGCAAAAATTGTTCCATGATACCTATCGGTTACTATAACCTCGTATTTTGAATAACGCTCGATCTCCTGCAGGATGTATTTTTCGGCGTTGGCAACAATTTCTTTGGTTTTAATTTCTTTGGTTGTATCGGTTCTTTCTACCTTGGCCAAGCTGCTGCATTGCTGCATTAAAGCCAAAATTTCCTCGTCTGAATAAAACTTTTCACTATCATCTCTGCAACAAAACAAAATGCCCGACCTTTTATAGTTAAAATTAAATTTGCCAATAAGAGTTGTTACAATATCAGGGTAAAGCAGCACCCTTAGGTCGGGAAACATTTGCTGCGCGGTTTGGAAAGAAACCTTGTCTCTTGCCAAAAAAAGCATATTTTTTGCGCTGTTGTACACGCGGGCGGTGTTTTGTTTTCGGCTTTCGCTTTCAAAAAAAACGGTTTGCGGAAGCATAAGCATTGGGGCGTTTGGCAGCAACTTAATGACCTCGCAGTGCATTTCGTCGGCGTATCCACCTAAATCTGTAGTGGTATATCCGCTTTGAAAAACAATAATATCGCCCGGCTTAAACGCCGCTTTTAAATATTTTTTTGCGCTGAATTTGGTGTTTACCAGGGCATTGGTTTCAATTTCAATAATCTCCCAACCGCAAAAATGCTTTTTTAGCCATTTTCTTATGCAAACGCCTTGAGCTAAATCGCCCAAATTGTTGTGGGCGGGAATACCAATATAAAAAATGCGTTTTTGGTTATGCGCACGCGTTAACTGCTTTTTTGTGCTGCGGTAAAGCTTAAACTGCCCCGGCAACCGCTTTAACGGTTTAAGAAACCTTCGGTAGGTTTTTACCACCAGGGTGTTTAGCAGTTGATTGGCCCTTATTTTTTCTTTTGTTGTTTTATTCATAAAAAGCCCCTTTAAACATGAATTTACTTTTTACTGCCAAAAAAACCGATAGGGAATTAAAATGGAATACGACGCTTTGTAAACCGCAACCCCAATGCACAAAAGCGTTATGAGCACGCCGGTTAAAATTTTTGTATCTTTACTTTTTAGGGCGCTGACGCTATTGGAGATTACCGCCATTTCGCCAAAAGCAAAATAATAACTCATGCGCTCTACAATTGTACTAACGGTATTGCGCATGATAAGCGTAACGGCACTAACAAACACCATGTACACAAACAGGGCGTAGTGCGGGTCTTCTTTATCGCGAAACAGCAAACCAAAGACCAGCACTGCCAGATAAATGGCAATTGCAACCAGACCGCCCGAATCGGCACCCTTGCCGATCTTGTAATGATCGTCGATAAAAAAGTTTACAATTTGAAACAGGCGGGAAAGCAGCAGGGCGGTCGCAATGGCTCCGGCTGCCACCAGCAAATAGCCCTTTAAATTAAGGCTTAATTTACCAAGCAGGTAAACCAGCGCAAAAACAACGGCGCTGGCGTGAAAGGTTGCGGCCAACACAACCAGCAAAAAAAACGGAATAAACCGGTTTTTTTTGCACTGCTCTATTGCCCAAAGGCAAATGCACATAGCAACGGCCTGCCGCATTCCCTGCACCATAAAATTAAACAGCCCCAGGCAGTTAAAAACCGTAAGCGCCAGCACAACATCTTTACAGTTTTTTTGCGCAAAACGGCAAACCGAAACGGCAAAAAACGCACCGGAAAAAATTAAGATCCACTGCTGATTTTTAAACAGCTTAGCCAAAAGCCACACGCACAGCTGAAAGCCGTATTCCAGGTCGGTATTTTTTAAGTATTGAATTAGGCCGGAGAGCGGAACCTTAGCGGTAGACCGCCAAAAATCGCAGTAGAATTGCGTGTCGCCCGAGCCGTTGCCGGGGTTACGCAGGCCTACCATTAAAAAAAGCACCAGCCCTGCCAACACCAAGTATTTGGTTTTAATTTTTTGGTTGCCGTTTACCGATTGACCGCTGAGCAGCTCTAAAAGTAAACAAATTAACACCGGCGAGGCCATATACAGCAAATATACCGCCATTTACATTCCCCTAACTTTGTAATAACTCCTGAAACAAATTGCAATATTCCTGCAGCGTTTGGCTGCCGCTAAACCGCTGCGCGTATTCGGTGCAGGCCCGCGGGCTGATTTTGCCCGGCCCGCAAAGGTTTAAAATGCTTTGCTTTGCGGCGCTAAGGTTACCGGTTGACACCACGCTGCCAACGCCATTGCCAACAATTTCGGCACAGCCACCGGTGTTAAAGGTAACAACCGGGGTGCCACAGGCCAAGGCCTCCATATTAACGGTGGGATAATTTTCCTCCCTTGTGGGGTTAAAAAACACATCTGCCGCGGAATAAATTTCGGCCAGTTGGGTTGCGTTTTCGGTTCTTTTAATCCACAAAATGTTGCCCGGCAGCGCGGTTGGGTTTTGGTTGCCCGCGCCAACCAGCACAATTTTAAAACTGTCATCCAGCTGCTGCGCAAGACTTAGAAAGGCGTCTAACCCCTTACGGTTGCTCCAAGCCGAAGCCACGCCCAAAACAATTTTTTTGTTTTGCAGGCCGTACTTTTGCCTAAAATTGCTGCCGATTGGGCAAAAGGTATTTAATGAAATGCCGTTGTGAATAACCCGAACCGGGTAGCCGCTTAAAAACGACTGCGACACCAAATTTTTTAACCAGCCGGAGGGGGTAACAAGCGTTAGGTTTGGTACATTTTGCAGCCACGCCTTTTTCCGCGGCCACATTTTTGCGGTTTTATCTACAAAAGTGTAGGGGTAAAGGCGGTAACGCGGGCAGTGGTGGCAGCCGGTTTTCCATTTTTCGCACTGCTCCATGGTAAAGTGCGAGCATTGCGCGGTAAAGGCCCAGCAATCGTGCAGCGTCCAAACAACCGGAGTGTTGCTTTTTTTTAAAAACGAAAACAGCATTGGAAGGTTTACATACCACCCGTGCAAATTGTGCAGGTGAATAACATCCGGCTGAATTTTTTGAATTTGCCGCAGCAGCGCCGCCGTACCAAGCTTAGAGCCGGTTCCGCTAATTCCCGTAAAGGCGGCGGTAGTGCGGTGCAGCAGGTTTTCGGCCCGGCTGCCAAAAAAGCGGTGCCCGGCCGGGGCGGCTTGCCCCCTGCGCTTTTCGGAAAAGGTGTAGGCCTGCCCGCCGGCCGCCCTAACGGCGTTGGCAACGCCGAGCATAACGCCGCCGGTGCTGCCGTTTACAACAGAGTTGATTGAAACAATTTTCATAAAGCCCGCCACCTTATTTTACATTGATCTTTCTATAAACATAGCGCGCAATATTTCTTGAAACGCCAAGGCCGGCGTAAAACCCCTTATAAACCGGGTATTTAACCGCTGATTGAAAAGCGGTTGTTTTACCCCTTAGGTACATTTTGTAAACATATTCTGCCGCCGGGGTGCACCTGCGCTTAATTAAGCCAAAATACATTTTTTCGTTATTGGCGGTGGTGGCATATTCGGGGCGGCTGTTCATTTGGTCGGCGATCCAAACAAATAGGCTGTTCATTTCACGGTTAAAAAGCTCTACCTTGGTTTTACCAACCTGCTTGCCGTGGGAGCGGTTTTGAACCAAAATGTCATTCTTTAGGCAATAAAACTCGTAGCCGTTAAACAGCAGCCGATACCAATACTCAACATCTGAAACGGTGCGAATATCCTCCCGAAAGCCGCCAACCTGCCCAACGCAGGCGGCCGGCAGCAAAAACGAGCAGCCGGAAAGCCGGTAGTTTGCAATGTTATTTAAAATAACCTGAATTGGCTTTTCGTGCACGGGAACGCTTTTGTAGCTGGGGGTTTTAATAACCTTGCCGAATTTATTAATAGATTCGGTTGCGGTACGAACGGTAACTTTTGTAAGGTCTATATTCGGGTTGTTTTTTATTAACTCATTAATAAAGGCTATTTGTTTTTCAATTTTTTGCGGATAATACAAATCGTCGTGCGAAAGCCAGGAAAACCATTCCCCGGTCATTTTTTTAAATGCAAAATTTAAAGCGGAGGAAACGCCGCCGTTTTCTTTTAAATAATACTTAATTTTATTGCCGTACGACAGAGCAATCTTTTCGCTGGCGCCGTGATCCTGCGAGCCGTCGTTAATAACTAAAATTTCGCAGTTTGGGTAGGTTTGCGCCAAGGCGGCGTTAATGGCCTGCGCCAAAAAATTGCTGCCGTTGTACACCGGTATAATAATAGAAACTTTAGGTTGGTAGTTCATTTTACTTGCCCCCATTCAGCCGGTTTCTAAGAATGGTAGAGGAAATGCCGTTGGTATGGTCTAAATAAACAATTTGCACCCCTACCGGGGCAAACTGCGCCTCAAACTGCTGCCACTGCGGCGTTCCTTTCCAGTCGGACCCGACAAACATTTTTTGAAACTGATATTGTTGCCAAGCCGAAAATTTATTTTTGTTTATTTGGGGCACAACCCTGTCAACATAACGAATGGCCTGAACAATGGCGCAGCGCTCCTCAAACGGAATAATTGGCAGCTTATTTTTATCGTGCAGAACAAGTTCGTCGGTGCTTACGCCTACAATTAAATAATCGCACTGCTCTTTTGCCCGTTTTAAAATGTTTAAATGCCCAATATGAAACATATCGTAAACGCCGGTGGTGTACCCAATAATCATAATCAGTCTTTTCCTTTATTCATTTTGTTTTGTGCATATTTTTCAAACGCGGTTGCCTTCTTGCAGTACAAAACGCACACCGCTAAAAACGAAAGCAGATAATACAGCGCGTAGCAGCAAAGCATAATATCAAAGGTGTTGGTAAACAGCGCCACAAAAAGCCACGGCATAAACAACCCAGCAACCCCAAAGTTTTTATCTATTTGCTCGCGAATATAGGCAAAGCTTTTTTTGTCCTCGGTATCTTTCAGCGTTATTTCGTTAAGCTCGCCAAGAATTTTTTTGCCGGCAAAAAAACAGTTTAGGTATTTTTGGTGAATAAGCCGCATGTAAATATTGGCCACGGCGCTTGCGCCGCCAATTAAAATAAACCAAAAGCGGTATTGCAGCGGCATTAAAAAAGAGGTGTGGTAGGCTGCCATACCAAGGGCTACCGTTGTAAAGGAAAACGGGCCGTACCCGGCAACGGCGTCGTAAAAATCGCCCATAAAAGTTTTTACCTTTTTAACCCTGGCAATGTTTCCGTCTACACAATCCAGCACCAGCCAAAAGTTTGTTAAAATAACGCCCGCAAGCATACACCAAAAATTGTTTATGCTAAGCAAAACGGCCGCCGCCAAAATAACAAACCACGAAAGCAATGAAACCATGTTGGCCGTCCAGCCCATGTTAATAAACAGGTAGGTAACGGGAAAAGAGGCTTTTCGCACCCAAAGCTGCACCCAAAGGGAACTGCGGCTGTTTTTCTTTTTGGTTAGCGACGCGGTAATGTCTTTAAACTTATACTTCAATTTCAACTTCTCCTTAACGCTACTACACGCAGACTTTTTACTACAACACGGGGGTTGCCGATTTAGGCCTCGCCGCTTGGAATATTTAACGCTTCTTTATAAATATTCCACATGGCCTGCAGCGCGTTTGAAAGCTCAAACGGTTCTACCGCCTTTAGGCAATTTTCACGCATACTTTGGCGCAGGCTTCGGCTTTCAGCCAGCTTTTGAATGGCCTGGGCAAAGCCGTTTACATTATTGGGCGCCACGGCGTAGCCGGTTTTGCCGTTTGTAACATAATCTAAAATGCCGTGAACATTAGAGGAGACCAGCGGCACCCCGGCAGCCATGGCCTCTATTCCGGCAAGGCCGAGCCCCTCGATCTTAGAGGGAAAGGCACTGATATCGGCCGCGTGGTACAGCTCGAAAATATCGGTTCGAAAACCCAAAAAAAGCACGCGGTTTTGAACCTTTAGCTTTTGCGCAAGCTGCTGCAAATAGCCCTTAAGCGGGCCCTTGCCGGCAATGGCGTAAACAATATTAGGGTTGTTAATTTTAGCCAGCGCTTTAATAATAACCTCGTGGTTTTTGCGCTCAATAAGTTCCCCGGCCGAAAACAGTAAAATTTGGTTGGGTTTTACGCCAAGGCTTTTCTTTTTTTCGGCTTTGTTTACCGTTAGGTTTTGAATTTGGTGAATATTGACCCCTACGCCCGGAATGTAGCGCACCCTTTTACAGTGAAAGGTTTTGGCGCGGTGATAGTCCTCTTGATTAATGGTAATTAAATAATCGCACCAGCGCGAAAGAAAACGTTCTACGGGGTAGTACAGCAGCCAGTTTTTTTTAGGGGCGGCGCGGTGAAAGTGAAAGCCATGGCAGGTGTACATTACCACGCTGCCGTTTTTGCGGGCGGTTTTGGCGGCCAGCCTTGTTAGCATGGCTGCAGTTGGCGTGTGGCAGTGAATGAGCTGAAAATTACCGCCCTGTATAACCGCTTTAAGCTGCTTGAAAGCCCGAATATTGCCGCGGCTTAACGGGCTGCGCGCAAAGGGAATTTGGTGCAACACCACGCCGTTTTGCCTTAGTTTTTTAATGTAGCTTTTTGTGCGGGCAATGTCAGTATCGTTCATATATTCAAAATTACAGGCAATATGCACCTCGCACCCTAAGGTTTGGTTTAAAAAATCTACATTTTCTTTATTAAACCATTCTATAAAAGATACCACGCTGGCAACAATTAAAACCTTTTGCAAAAAATCACCTCGTATAAAGCAGCTCCTTGGCCTCATTTTGCTTTTGGTTGTAGGTGGCCTCGTCCACCTTGCCCTGCTGCATCAGCCAGTCGCCGTAATCTAAGTCCGAAACGGTGCCGTTTCGCACCACATCGCTTTTTTTAAAAACCTTTAAAACCGTTTTTAAAATAATTTTAAGGTCGCCCAAAAAGGTAATGCCGCCGTCTACATATTGCAGGTCGTAGGCAAATTTTT
>URRK01000017.1 GCA_900550315.1 uncultured Oscillospiraceae bacterium
GCCTCCTCAAGAGAGGATACGGCAGAGTCGAGAGCGTCTACCGCCGCCTCTGCTCTTTCGTAGCGTTCCGAGCTTTGGAGGTTTTCGGGCATATTGTCCTTGTATTCCTCCTCCTCGTCGTGCAACATCTCGAGGCGGTCTTTTGCCTCGGAGATAATGTCGTAGAGTTCCTGCAATTCTTTTCTGCGTACCTTGTTCATAACAAAATCACTCCGTTTTATTATTTATTTGCCGTTGCTTTTCGATTTCCTCGGCGGCGGAAATTTTCGTTTAAGGTTTTTTGCCCGAGTTCTGCGCTATAAGCCATACGCCCGTTTTTGTCAAGCTCGCCCGTTTCGCCGCGCTTTAGTTCTCTATATACGGTAACGTGATTTACGCCCAGGCGAGCGGCTATGTCGTTAATTTCGGCGTTTGCTGCGTACATAGTTTCAAGCTCTTTTCTTTGGTCGTAGCTCATATAGCGGATATTCATTGTTGCGCTCCTCCTTTATTTTATTTGTGAGTTCAACGGGAGCGGGGAGCTCCCCGCTCTCGTTGTCCCCTTATGCTAAATTCCTATAACGCGCTCGAGTTGCACCTCTGCATTGCTCTATCCTCGCCATAGGCAAAAGCCAAAATAAATAAAAAAATAAATTGCATTTGGTCGTTGCGACCTCTTGCAATTTATTGTAGAACATTTTACCAGCCCCTGCTTTGCAAAAAAATGTTTGCAAAGTAAAGCAAATTGTGGTATAATAATTAAATTAATTTTACTATGAAAGGCAGATGAATATCTTGAATATTCCAAACGCTTACCACATTGACCACACGGCAGATATTCGCCGCCTGGCCCAAAAATACTGCACCGGGCAGGTTATTGATCCGCAGCTTTACAAAAAGTACAATGTAAACCGCGGCCTGCGCGACCAAAACGGCAACGGCGTTATTACCGGCCTTACCGAAATTAGCGAGGTAAACGGTTTTACTTACATTGACGGCGTTAAAACCCCGTGCGATGGCGAGCTGTTTTACCGCGGCGTTAATATTCAAGACCTTACTGCCGGCTTTATGAGCGAGCAGCGCTTTGGCTTTGAGGAAACGGCCTACCTGCTAATGTTTGGCCAGCTGCCCACCCTGCAGGAGCTAACCGAATTTAAAGACCTGTTAGCCAATTACCGCCGGCTGCCGCCCAACTTTGTTAAGGATGTTATTTTAAACGCCCCAACGGCCGATATGATGAACTCCATGACCAAAAGCGTTATTACCCTTTCGGGGTACGACGAATTGGCCAACTGCAACGAAATTCCAAATGTGCTGCGGCAGACTTTGCAATTAATTGCGGTTTTTCCGCTTTTAGCGGCCTACGGCTACCAGGCCTACAGCCATTATATTCTAGATAAAAGCTTAATTATTCATAACCCCGACCCGGCTTTAAGCACAGCCGAAAATATTTTGCGTATTCTACGGCCCGATAAAAAATATACCGCGGCCGAGGCTCACATGTTAGATTTAGCATTGGTGCTGCACGCCGAGCACGGCGGCGGTAACAACTCTACCTTTACGACCCATGTGGTAACCTCCTCGGGTACCGATACTTATTCTACCATGGCGGCGGCTTTGTGCAGCCTAAAAGGCCCGCGGCACGGCGGCGCCAACATTAAAGTGGTGCAAATGTTTAAAGACCTAAAGCGCAAGGTGCAGCATTGGGACGATGACGAGGAAATTGCCGCTTATCTGCAGGCGTTGCTGAACCGTGAAGCGTTTGACAAGGCCGGGCTGATCTATGGCATGGGTCATGCTATTTATACCAAAAGCGACCCGCGCGCCGTTATTTTTAGAAAATTTGTGAAAGACCTTTCGAAAGAAAAGGGCAGGGAGGACGAATATCGCCTTTACAAGGCGGTTGAGCGCATTGCGCCGCAGCTGATTGGCAAAAACCGCACGGTTTACAAGGGCGTAAGCGCCAATGTGGATTTTTACAGCGGCTTTGTTTACGATATGTTAGGCCTGCCGTTGGAGCTGTTTACCCCCATTTTTGCCATTAGCCGCATTGTTGGCTGGAGCGCCCACCGTATGGAGGAATTAATTAACCAAGGCAAAATTATTCGCCCGGCTTACATTAGCGTTTCTAACCGCAGCACCTACTGCCCGTTAAACATGCGGTAAGGGTAAATTTTAAAATTGGCGATATATTATCCCGGCTTGTTCGGGCGTTTTGGCCCTTGCGACCGCGTTTGGTTAGCGGTAGTATTGAGTTGGCAGCGGTTGGTTTACAGCACTCTGCATAACAGCCTACAGCAGTACGCCCGCCCCGTTTTAAAGGGCAAAAGCCTTTCAAAAAAACACAGCAACCGCAATACCGACCGCGCAAAGCTTTGCGCGGTCGGTATTATTTTTGCTGTTGCCTTAACCCGGCTAAAGCTGCAAAACTTAAAAGCCCGCACCCAAAAAATTGGGTGCGGGCTTTTAAGTAATAAGAGGTGCCGCCTTTGTAAAGCAACAAAAATAAGTAACTTTGGGGCTGCCAACAATTAATTTTTAGGGCAGCGAAAATGGCAAGCTTTTAGGGTAATCACTCGGTAGTCCGGCAACTTTGCAGTCCGGCAATTTGGCAGTCCGGCAATTTGGCAGTCCGGCAACTTTGCAGTCCGGCAATTTGGCCACTCGGCCAATCGGCAGCCTGGCAATTCAAGGCCGGGTACGGGCTTAAAATTGGCCAATTAGCTTTTCGGCACAGTGAATACCGTCTACCGCCGAGGAGGTAATGCCTCCGGCGTAACCGGCGCCCTCCCCGCAAGGGAAAATGCCTTGTACCGTGCTTTGAAAATTTTCGTTTCTTAAAATGCGTACCGGGCTGGAGCTGCGTGTCTCCGGCGCGGTTAAAACGGCGTCAGCCGCGTCAAAGCCTTTAATTTTTTGCCCAAAAAGGGGTAAGCTAGTTTGCAAGGCGGCGGTAACAAAGGGCGGAAACAGGCCTGCAAGGTTGGTAAAAACGCAGTTTGGCAACGCGGTTGGGGTAACGCTGCCAATTTGGTTTTTGGCCCCGTGCAAAAAGCTGCCAACCGTTTGGGCCGGCAGGCCCTTGCCGCCGGTTAGCCGGTAGGCGGCCTGCTCAATTTGCTGCTGCAGCACAATGCCGCCCAAGGGGCTTTGGCCAAAATCTTCGGGCAAAACACTAACCAAAACGGCGGCGTTGGCATTTTGCCCGTTACGGGCCTTGTAGCTCATGCCGTTGGTTACATAGCTGCCGGCAGTGTCGCTGGCGTTTACAACAACGCCGCCCGGGCACATGCAAAAGGTGTAAACGCCGCGGCCGGCCGGGTGCGCGGCCAATTTGTAGTCGCTCGGCGGAAGCGGGGGGTGGTTTGGGCCGTACTGCGCGGTGTCTAACTGGGCTTGCAAATGCTCAATTCTAACCCCAACGGCAAACGCTTTGGCGCACAGGGGCACCCCTTGCTCGGCCAAATGGTAAAACAGCGGCCGCGCCGCGTTGCCAATGGCTAAAATTAAGTGCGAGCAGGGTAGTGTTATGGCTTTCTTTTCCTGCTGGCAAATAAGGCCGGCCAACCGCCCGTTTTGCAGGCTTAGGCCGGTTACTTTGGTTGAAAATAAATATTCGCCGCCAAGGCGCAAAATCTCCTGCCGCATATTAAAAACAACGCGGCGCAGCACATCGGTGCCAATGTGGGGCTTGGCGTCGGTTAAAATATCCTTACTGGCGCCAAATTCGGCAAAGGTATTCAGCACGGTGCGAATTAACGGGTCTTTAATGCCAGTGTTTAATTTTCCGTCCGAAAAGGTTCCGGCGCCGCCCTCCCCAAACTGCACATTTGAAAGGGGGTCTACCGCGCCGCCCTGCCAAAAGCGCTGCACGGTTTTTTGTCGTTTTTCTACCGGCTCGCCCTGTTCAATAATCAGCGGCGGAACCCCAGCCTTGCACAGGGTTAAAGCGGCAAATAGCCCGGCCGGCCCGGCCCCAACAATAACGGGGCGCTGCGCTGGCAGGCGGGCGGCCGTAGGCCAGGCGTAGGGCGTTGGGGTAAACGGGGTTGCATTTTTGCTTTTTAAGGCAATTTGCTCGTCGCTGGGGGAGCAAAGCTCAACCAAAAAAGTGCAGCAGTAGTGGGGCTGCTCGCGCCGGCGGTAATCTAACGACTTTTTAAAAAGCGTTACCGTTTTAATTTTTTGGGGTGAAAGGTGTAAAAAAGCGGCCACGGCGGCAGGGTATTCGCTATCTTTGGCGCCCAGCGGCAATTTTACATTGGCTATTTTAATCATACTTGTTCCCCCAAATAACGCGCGGCAGAATTGGCCGTTAACAAACCCGTGCGCCAGGCCCAGTTTAGGTTAAAGCCGCCGCAATCGCCGTCACAATCCAGCACCTCGCCGGCGGCAAACAGCCCCGGCACGGTTTTAGACATTAAAGCGGTTGGGTAAAAGCCCAAAAGCGCCGCGCCGCCGTGCGTAACCTGCGCGTTGCGGTAGCCGGTGCTGCCGCGCACTAAAAAGGGCAGCTGCTTGCTTAAAGCGGTTAAAGCCTGCAGCTGCGGCGCGGTAAGGGTGCTGCAGGGCTGCCCAAAGGCAATGCCGCAATGGCGCTGCAGGGTTTGGCCAACCTTTTTGTGTAGCAGGCCGGTAAAAAATTCCTCGGTTGGAAGGTAGGCAAGCTGTTTGGCTCGGTTTAAAAACAGGCTAAAAAGCTTGTCCTTTGTTAAATTGGCAAAAAGGTCTAACCAAAGGGCGGTGTTTTTTTGCCCGGTAACATAGCGGGAAAGCTGTAAAACCGGCGGGCCGGAAAGGCCGTAATCGCAAAACAGCACCTCCCCAAATTCGGCCGCCTGCGGCTTGCCGTTTTGCACGGCGGTTACCCGGCAAAGCAGCTTAATGCCCTTTAAGGGCTTGGTAAAGGTGTTTTCGGTTTTAACCTGCACCAGCGCCGGGGAGCAGGGGGTTATTGGGTGCCCCAGGCTTTGCAGCAGGCGGTAGCCCTCGCCGGTGCTGCCAAGGCGGTCGCCCCCGGCAAGGCCGCCGGTTGCAACCAAAACAGCCCGCGCCTGCAGGGTCTGCTCGCCGTTTTCGGTGTGGCAGGTTACGGTAAATTGGCTCGTTTTTTGCGCCCTTTGCAGGCCGGTTACCCGGCAGTTTAAAAACAGCTTTACGCCAAAGCCGGCAGCGGCAAAGCGTAAAGCGTCGGTAACGGCGGAGGCTTGTAGGCCGGCCGGGTAGGCTTTTTCGCCCTCAAAACAAAAAGGCACGCCAATGTTGGCAAAAAAGGCGGTAACGGTCTGCTCGCTTACGGCGTTTAAAATTTTTTCAGCGACTGCGGGCGTACTGCTGTGGTAGCGGGCGGGGGTTACATTGCGGTTGGTAATGTTGCAGCGGCCGTTGCCGGTTACGCTAATTTTACGGCCAACCCGGCTGCCTTGCTCTAAAACCGCTACCGTTTTTTGCGGATTTTTTTGAGCAAAGGCAACGGCGCTGCAAAGGCCCGCGGCCCCGCCGCCTATGATTAAATAGTCAAACATCAGGCGTCCTCCGTTGCGGCATATTCCCGGTCTACCGTAACAACGGCGGTGTAGCGCGGGTCAATAAACCGGCAAACCTTTTTAATTTTTGTAATCAGCTCCGGGTCGGTCAGCTTGCTGCCACAGGGCTTAACAACATCAAAAATTAAATTTACATTGTTTTTGCCGTCTACCATTCTAAAATCGTGTAGGGTCAGGCGGTCGTCAATAATTTTTAGGCCGCTTGCAACCTTTTGCCGAACTTCGTTTGTTAATTTGTCATTTACGGCAATCGGGTCAATGTGCAAAACAATCTCCAGCCCCAGTTCCTGCTTAATGCGGCGCTCGCAGGCGTCAACATCTTCGTGACAGGCAACCAGGTCTACATCACTGGGTACTTCTATGTGCAAGGAGGCAAAGGAGCGCCCCGGACCGTAATTGTGCACGATCAGATCGTGTATGCCAACAAACTTGTCGTACGAAAAAACAATGCGGTCAATGGCTTTAATGGTTTCCTTTTCGGGGGGCATGCCCAACAGGGGCTGAACCGTATCTTTAATGGTTACAATGCCGGAATAAAGAATAAACAGCGCTACCGCCGCGCTAACATAAGCGTCTAAATTCAGGCGGCCGGCCGTTACAAGGTAAAGCACCGTGCAAAGTAAAACCGCCAGGGTTGCAATACAATCGTTTATACTGTCCTGCGCGGTTGCCAGCAGGGCCTTAGAACCAATTTTTTTGCCTAATTTTTTTTGAAAAAAGAACATCCAAAGCTT
Source organism: uncultured Oscillospiraceae bacterium (assembly GCA_900550315.1). Taxonomy (GTDB): domain Bacteria; phylum Bacillota; class Clostridia; order Oscillospirales; family Acutalibacteraceae; genus UMGS1279. The sequence goes on from URRK01000017.1 coordinate 6,260, forward strand.
AAGCAGAATAGAGGCACCCAAAACAACCGGCGTAAAGGTACTGACCTGCACGGCGGCAGGGTGCAGCATTAGCGAAATTGAGGATTTTAGCAGCTCAAAGCCAACTAAAATAATAATCACGCCAACCGCTAAGGCCGAAATATATTCTAACCGCCCGTGGCCAAAGGGGTGCTCTTTATCGCCCGGCTTGGCCGAAAGGCGGTAGCCAATTTGGGTAATAAAGGCCGAGCCGGTATCGGAAAGGTTGTTAAAACCGTCGGCCGTAACGCCGGCACTGCCGGTAAGCAGGCCAACGGTTATTTTTAAGGCGGCTAAAAGCAGATTGCAAACAATGCCGGTAACCGCGCCCAAGCTAATGTAGCAACCGCGGGTTTTTGGGCTTTTCGTATTTTCAGGGTCTTTTACAAATAAGTGAATGAGCAATTTGGTCATTACAATACAGCTCCAAGCCTTTAAAACTTGCTGCCCTTTGCACCCTTGGCCCCAAAGGCAGTTTGCGCTAAAATGTTGGTGTTAATTTCAAACGCCAAGCTTTCGCGTTCGCGCTGGCGTTTAAAGGCCAGGGAAATTAGCCGGTCTAAAAGCTCCGGGTATTTTATGCCGCTGGCTTCCCACAAATAAAACGCCAGCGAGCCCGGAATAGTGTTAATTTCGTTTACAAAAATTTCTTTACTTTTGTTATCCATTAAAAAGTCTATTCTGGCAACGCCGTTTGCCCCAATGGCTTTAAAGGTGCGGCAGGCAAATTCTTGAATACTTTCGGTAACATCGGCTGGCAGTTCGGCCGGAAGCTTGCGGGTTAACGATTGCATTCCGCCGGATTTTTGGCCGCTGCTTAAATATTTATCTCCGTAGGAGAGAATTTGGTCGTGCATAACCGGCTCCTCGCAGGCCGAGGCCTGGCACTCAAAGCCGTCGCCCAGTACGGCGCAGTTAATTTCGCGCAGGTCGCAAATGGCGCGCTCTACCATAACCTCTTTGGCGTAGTGAAAGGCGTTTTTAATGGCGGCGCCCAGATCACCCGCGTTTTCTACCTTGCTAATGCCAATGCTGGAGCCCAAATTTACCGGCTTTACAATAGCGGGGTAGGTAATAGATTTTTCTATGCGGTTTAAAATGTTTTGCTCGTATTCTACAAATTCACGGTCGGAAAATTTAATGCAGTCTAACACAGGGATCCCGTAGGCTTTTAGGGTGTTTTTAAACAGCACTTTGTTCATGCCAACGGCCGAAGCGGTTACATCGCAGCCAACATAAGGCAGGTGGAACATTTCTAAAAAGCCCTGCAAAGTGCCGTCCTCACAATTCGTGCCGTGCACAATGGGAAAGGCTACATCTACAAAAATGGGCTTGCGGCCGGTAAAATCGTTTTTCTTTTCGCTTTTTAGGCAGGCCTTGCCGTTTTCCATCGTAAAGCTGACCGGGGCCGCCTTTTTTAAAAGCTCCTCCAGCGCGTTGTTGCCGCGAAAGGTGTTAATATCCAGCATGCTTTGAGATGTGTAAAACCGGCCGTTTTTGGCAATGTAAACGGGAATAATGTTGTATTTTGTTTTATCCATGCTGGCCATGGCCTGAACGGCCGAAATAATAGAAACCTCGTGCTCTACAGAATCGCCGCCAAACAGCACGGCTACATTTATAAAACCCTCTTGTAAATTGTTCATTTCAAGCTCTCCTTAAAAATGCTTAAACAAAGCCAACAAGCCCGCATTGAATGAAAGCGGTAAAATCTGCACTTTGGCTTTGCTAAAATACTTGTTAATTTGTTAAAACTAACCGGCGTAATTATCCGGCAAATCGTTTTCAAACAGCACAACGGTGTTGGGGGTGGTAATGTCTTTTAATAAATCCAACGCCTCTTGCAGGGTTTTGGTAACAACCAACTGCTCGGGCGGGTAATTTTGCTGTTCGGCCCCCGCCTTTAGCGGAACGGCGCGGTTTTCGCCAACTAAAATAATAGTGTCGCACACCTCGGCGGCAGCCTTGCCTAAGGCAACGTTGCTTTCGTACTCGGCTTCGCCAAGCTCTACCAGCCCGGGGGTTACAATAATTTTTTTCATGCCGTTAAAGCTGCCCAGTACCCGCACCGCCTCTAAGCAGCCAACCGGGTTGGCGTTGTAGGCGTCATCCAGCAGGGTAGAGCCGTTGTAAAAGCTTTTTAGCTCCAGCCGGTGGGGCGTTTGCTCTAACCTGGTTACCGCAAACCGCAGCTGCTTGGGGGTAACGCCAAGGTCTAAGGCCATGGCGGCGGCACCGGCAATGTTAACCATGTTGTACTTGCCAAGCAGGCGGCTAACCAATTGAATTTCCTGCCCGTTGTACTTTAAGGTAAAGCTGCAGCCGTTTTTGTGTGCTACCGGGCTTAGCACCCGGCAATCCGCCCCCTCGGCGGTGCCGTAGGTAATAACCTTAGCCCCTTGCGGGAGCTTTTTGGCGGCGTTAAGGGCGGGGTCACTGTCGGCGTTTACATAAATGCTGCCGCCGGCGGTAAGGCAGCTTTGGGCTAACTCAAATTTCGTATTGGCAACATTTTCAAGGGTTTTAAAGGTTTCTAAATGCTGGGGGCCAACGGCGGTAATAATGCCCGATTGTGGGTGGCAAATTTCGCACAGCTCGGCAATATCCCCAACATTTTTAGCCCCCATTTCGGCAATAAAAATTTCGGTTTCGGGGCGTAAATGCTCCCGCACGGTGCACACAATGCCCATAGGGGTGTTAAAGCTGCCTGGCGTGGCAACAACATTGTATTTTTCGCCTAACAGGCGGGCCAAAACGGTTTTAACGGTTGTTTTACCAAAGCTGCCGGTAACGCCCAAAACCTTTAGGTCGGGGTGTGCCGCCAAAATTTGCTTGGCCTGCTTTAAGTATTGGTTGGCAATGGCCTTTTCTACCGGCAAAGCGCAGTAAAAGCCGGTTAGCATTAATAAAAAAGGAAAATAGGCAAACAGTAAGGTTACAGTGCCCCAAAGGCGGTAAAGCCCGGGCAACAGGCAGTAAAAAATTAACGGCAAGGCGCTTAACACGGCCGTGGTGGCAATTAGGCGCTTTACCCGCGCGGTGTACACCAGCTTTTTAATTGCCCGCTTTTGCGCGGCGTGCCAGGTAAGGCAGCTAAAGCCAAAAACAATAATTGAAATGGGCAGCAAAAAGTGCCCGCAGTTTAGGTACATTAGCCCAAAAGCAACAACAAAAAGCAGCGGGCAGAATAAATTCGGCACGGTAAAGCTGCTCTTTAGCCACCCAAAATAGCGGGAGGGGAAATAGCTGTTTTGCTGCAGCATGTGCAGGTGGCGCTGCATAAAAACCAGCCCGCTAAGGGCAAAAAACAAAAAGGAAAATAGCAGTAGGAAACTCATTAACATAAACCTCCAAAAGGCTTTTCACATCATTTTAAGCTGCGGCAGGCCAAAATTCGGGCTGCGAAAAAGGTGAAAAGAAGCGGGCCGCAAAAACCGTAAACCAAAAATACACCGCAAATACACTGCGTAAACCGGGTACGCCAACGGCAAACCGGGCTACGCCAAAAAGGCGGTTAAAATGGCGTTGGTTTCGCCCGGACGCTCTAAAAACGCAAAGTGCCCGCAGCCTTTAAAGGTGCAAAGCCCGGCGTCGGGAATTAATTTTTCCATAATTTTAGCGTCTTTCAGCGGGGTAGCGGTGTCCTCTTCCCCCCAAATCAGCAGGGTGGGGCAGGTAATTTTGGGTAAAAGCTTAGTGGCGTCGGTGTGAATTAGCTGTACCAGCGTTTGCCGCATTACCGGGGAGGCGTTATTATAATCGGCCGAGCCAAAATAGCTGCGAACCGATTGCAGCGCCTGCGCGGTGTGGCTTTTTAAGCCCGGCAGCGTTAAAAAGAATTTTGCCGTTTTAAAAGCGGCCAGCCGTAGGGTTTTAAGGGGGCTTTGCGGGGGCTTTAAACCGGCGCTGTCAAACAATACGGCCTTTTGGGCGGTCAGGCGTCCGGTGCCCAGCAAATGCAAGGCAACCCGCCCGCCGTTAGAGTGGCCCATAAGAATTAAATTTTTAAGCTCTAACGCCTGTACAAAGGCAGCAACCAGCTCGGTGTAATCGCTTAGCTGCATGGGGCTTTCGGGTTCCGGGCTTTCGCCACAACCCGGAAAATCTAACGCGATAAGGCGAAAACGGTTGCTAAATGTAGTAATAATCGGTTTCCAAACCGCGGTAGAGGAGCCCCAACCGTGCAGCAGCAAAATTGGCGTGCCGCTGCCCTGCTCGGTGTAATGTATGTTGTAGCCGTTGACTGTAATATTCAACCAAGGCACCGTCCTTTAACACAAATTCTTTGGGAAAGCTTGTTGGCCCGACTGCAGGGCCTGCAAAATACAGCGTGCTTTTGCGTTTTTGGCTTTTTATTATGGTTTTAAACAAGGCCAAAAGCGTGCAGCCGCTTTTAACATAAATATAAATACAATACTTCAAAATATTATACCAAATTTTTACCCGTTTGAGAAGTGCTTTTTTAAATTTTTCCGCTTTGTTTTAAAAAATTCGGGTAAAAACGGGTCGGTCGGCCGGCTTTGCGCAATAAAATGCCAATCATGTTGCTTGGCGGCGGTGCCGGCATTGTTCAAAGAAGGGCCGTTAATTTTGCTTTACAAACGGCTTTAAAGCGTGTATTTTTGCCAAAATGACTGCCGGTAGGCTGTTGGCGTTACGCCAACCTCCCGCTTGAACACTTTATTAAAATATTGCTGGCAGCCAAAACCGGCTTCTGTGGCAATTTCGCCTATATCAATTTCGGTTTCCCAAAGCAGGCGCTTGGCGCGGTCTAACCGGCAATTTTGCAAATAGCGGTGCGGGGTAAGGCCGCAGGCCTCGGTAAACAGGCGGTGGAAATAAATTTCGCTTAAATGTACACTGGCGGCAATGTTGCAAAGCCGAATGGGCTCGGCCAAATGCTGGTTCATAAAGGCTTTGGCGGCCGCAATGCTTTGGTAATTGGCGCCGCTGCGGTGGGCCGGGATTTTGGCATCGGTCAAAATTTGCTCCAGCAGCAGTAACAGCTTGCCGTAAAAGCGCAGGGAGTTGCTTTGCTCGCTTAGCAAAATAACCTCCTCTAACATACTGCAAATGCGCCCGGGGTGGCTGCTGCAAAAATAATCCGGCGCGTGTTGCAGCCGTTCGGCCAGCTCGCCCGTGGCGTAGAATTTTAAAAACGCCGTTTTAAAGGGCAAAAAGCTGTACCGCTCCTGCCCCGGCTTTGCAATTTGAATGTGGTTTTTTAAAATAGGGTAAACGCGCCCGTTGGTTACTGTTTTAAGGCCGTTTGCCAAATAAAATTCAACCTCAAATTGCGTTACCTTGCGCTTTGGCGACTGCTTTAGCCCGCTGAATTTACTGCAATCAAAATAACCGCATTCTATTTGGGTTGGCAGCTGTAACATTTTAAACCCCCAAAAAAGTAAGAAAAGTTAAAAAAGAACTAATCTTTTCTATATATTTTTCTGTATTATACCACTATAATAAAGTAAAATATTTTAAATGTCAAGGGGCGATTTTATGAAACCCGTACAATACCGAATTACCAAAACCGTTATTCCAACCTACCCACAGCCGCAGCCCGAGGAGCTGCCCATGTTTGCCGAAAACCGCGTGCATCAGCGCACCAGCGGCCGGCCGTACCCCAACAAGGTTGTGCTTTCGGTAGACCGCAGCTGCAAGGAAAACAAAGAATACACCCTAATTACCTTAGAAAACGATTATGTTAAAATTGAGATTTTGCCCGAAATTGGCGGCAGAATTTATTCGGCCTTAGATAAAACAACCGGGTACGATTATTTTTACAAGCAGCATGCAATAAAGCCGGCGTTAATTGGGGTGCTGGGCTCTTGGATCTCGGGCGGGGTGGAATTTAACTGGCCGTTTCACCACCGGGCCTCGGGCTTTATGCCCTGCGATTACAAAGTAGAGAAGCTGCCAAACGGTGCGGCCGTTTGCTTTCTTGGCGAGCACGACCCCATAGACCGCATGAAAAGCCTGGTGCAAATTATTTTGCGCCCGGACGCCACTTTTTTAGAAACTAAGGTGCGCCTTTACAACCGTACGGCGGGCAAAAGGTCGTTTTTATGGTGGGAGAATGCCGCCGTGCCGGTAAACGAGCAATATCAGATCTTTTTTCCGCAGGATGTTTCGTATGTAAATTTTCACTACTTAAAATCCCGCACTACCTACCCCGTGGCCGGCAACGGCGTTTACAACGGGATCCCCATGCAGCAGGAGCGGGATATTTCCTGGCACAAAAACACGCGGGAGGCCACCTCTTACTTTGCGGCCGCCTCTGACTACGACTTTTTTGGCGGCTACGATCACGGCAAGCAGTGCGGCGTGGTGCATATTGGCAACCATCACCTTTCGCCCGGCAAAAAAATGTTTACCTGGGCTTACGGGCAGCTGGCAAAATCTTGGGAGAATGCTTTAACCGATACCGACGGCCAGTATGCTGAGCTTATGGCCGGTTCGTATTCCGATAATCAGCCGGATTTTGCCTGGTTAGACCCGTACGAAACCAAGGAGTTTAGCCAATATTGGTACCCTATTTTTAAAATTGGCGCGCCAACCTTTGCCAATTTAAACGCCGCTTTTCGGTTGGATCGCGCCGCCGGCACTTTTACCCTGCAAACTACCCGCAGCTTTCAAAACGCCGAAATTAAAATTTTTAATGAGGATGGCGTTTATTTTACCAAAACCTGCAGCTTAACCCCCAACACGGTTTTTTCGGCTAAGCTGCCAAAATTGCCTAAGTTGGTTACGGTGCAAATAACGGCCAACGGAGCCGTGCTTGCCGCCTACACCGAGCAAAATTTTAACCGGTTGAATATGCCGCCGGTAATTCAGGATATGCCCGCTGCCGCCGGTATGACCGACCCGGACGAGCTGTACCTTGCCGGGGTGCATGTTGCCCAGTACCGCGACCCGGCCACCGAGCCGGACGCCTATTGGCTGCGCGCCTTAGAACGCAAACCAAACCACGCGCCCAGCCTTTTGGCCTTGGCCGAATACGAGCTGGAGAGGTTTGATTTAACCGCTGCCGAGCATTACGCCACCCGCGCCTTGGCCGCTTTAACACTTTACAACGCCCACCCGCAAAGCGGCATGGTCTATTACCTTTTGGGCCGCATTTTTGAGGAACAAAAAAACTTTAAAGCCGCTTACAACAACTATTATAAAGCCTACTGGGCGGCCGATTGCGTGGCCAAGGCCATGACCCGCATTGCCGTGCTGGATTTAAAAAACAACGCCCCCGCCGCTGCCGCCGAGCACGCCCGCTGCGCCTTAGAGCACGGCGGCAAAAACAGCCTTGCGTTAGGCTGCCTGTTGCTTTCTTTGCAAAAGCAGGGCCGCGCCAAGCAGGCCGCCGATTTGGCCGGGCAGCACCTTGCGGCCGACCCGTTAGACCATTTTATTCGCTTAATTGCCGGGGCAGACGATTTTTACGCGCCGCTGGCCGCCAACCCGGTGCAAACCTGCTTAGACCTTGCATTTGATTTATTGGATTTAGGCCAAACCGAGCTTGCTTTGCAGCTGCTGAACGGGCTGGGGCAAAAACGTCCGGATTGCCGGCAAAAGCTGCTTTATTACACCTTGGGCTACCTGCAAACCCTTTTGGGGCAAAACGCAGCGGCCAGCTACCAAAAAGCTGGGCAGACGCCGTTGGGGCCTTGCTACCCCCACCGTTTTGGGGAAATTGCCGTGCTGCAAAACGCCCCAAAAACCGATGAAACAGCCAAAATGCTGCTGGGCTGCCTTTATTACAACCGGCGGCACTACCAAACTGCCGAAACGCTTTGGCAGCAAAGCCAAAGCAGCCTTGCCGCGCGCCGCAACCTTGCCGTGGCCTATTTTAGCCACTTAAACCGGCCGGACGAGGCACTGAAAATGATGCAGACCTTGGTTTTAGAAAACCCGACCGACCCGGAGCTTTTGTACGAAACGGTAGTGCTAATGGATAAACTGAGCGCCCCGCCCGTGCAAAAAATTAAGCTGCTGCGGGCCGCGCCCGCTTTACAGCGGGACGACCTTTTAACGGAATTGGCCAAGGCCTACAACCAGGCGCTGCAGCCCGAAAAGGCCTTAGATGTTTTAATGGGGCACCCCTTTGTTCCGTGCGGGGGCGGCGAGCACGCCGTTGCCGACCAGTACCTTTTTGCGCATTTAACCCTTGGCCGCAGCCTTTTGGCGGCCGGCAAGCCGCAGCAGGCTCTGCAGGCTTTTCAAACCGGGCAGCGTTTGCCGCAAAGCTTGGGCGCCGGGCTTTGGAACCGCTGCAAGCTGGTTCCGCTGCGCTTTTTTGAGGCCTTGACCCTAAAGCAGCTTGAAAAAGCAGAGCCGGCCAATTTAATTTTTAAAGATATTGCAGAAATAGAGGTAGAATATTTTAGCAATATGCATTTAAAAGAGCTGCCGTATTTTAAAGCCTTGGCCATGCAGCAGCTGGGGCAGCGCACCAAAGCGCAGCAAACTCTTACCGCCGCGTTAAGGGAGTGGCAAAAATTCGGCGAGGTTCAAGATAACGGCTTTTTTAA
>URRK01000018.1 GCA_900550315.1 uncultured Oscillospiraceae bacterium
TGAACTCCGTATTCTCCAGCAGCTCCAGCGCCCTGCCCAGCAGCTTTGTCTTGCTCAGCGTCCGCACCGAAAAACGCAGCGTTTCGCCCCCGCATTGCGGGCATTTACCCGTTAGCGGAAAGGAGGCGCCGCAGTAATGGCACATTAAACGGTGGTTTGCCGAGTGGTAGGTTAGGGAGATGCTGCAGTTAGGGCAGGTCATAACCTTGCCGCAGCCGGGGCAGGAAACATAGGTGTTGTGCCCGCGGCGGTTTAGCAAAATAATTGCCTGACGCTTATTTTGCAGCGTTTGCTCCAGCTCCAGCGCCAAACGGCGGCTGAACACTCCGGTGTTGCCGGCGGCCAGCTCCCGTCGCATATCTACCGTTAAAACCTGCGGCAGCACGGCGCTGCCGTAGCGGTGCGGCAGGGTAACCAGCTTGTACTTTCCGCTTTTGGCCAAGCTAAAGCTTTCTACCGACGGGGTAGCGCTGCCCAACAGCAGCAGCGCACCGTTTTGCCTGCAGCGAAACCGTGCAACCTCCCTTGCGTGAAAGCGAGGGCTCTGCTCGGATTTATAGGTGTGCTCCTGCTCCTCATCCATAATAATTAACCCCAGGTTTTGAACCGGGGCAAACACCGCCGAGCGGGTGCCGATTGCAACCGTTGCAGCGCCGCTTTTAGCGCGCAAATATTCCTCCCGCCGTTTACCCAGCGGCATTGCGCTGTGAAAAACGGCTACGGCCGAGCCGTACCTTGCACGAAAGCGGCCAAGGGTTTGCGGGGTAAGCGCAATTTCGGGCACCATAACGATCACCGATTTTTGCCGGCTTAGGGCCTCGTCTACCAAGCGCAAAAAAACGCTGGTTTTGCCCGAGCCGGTTACCCCGTACAGCAAGGCGGTGCAGGGCTCGCCCTTATTTAGGCAGCCCTGCAGGCTGTTAAAGGCCGCCTGCTGCTCAGCCGTTAGGGTAATTTTAGCGTTGGACTGCCGCTGCTCTTGCTGATATTTTAGCGCCGGGGCGCTGTAAAAGGTTAGCACGCTTTTTTTTTGCAGCGCCTTTAGCACGGCCGCCGTTACCCCGGTAAAATACAAAACCTCTTTAGCGCCGGCCGCGCCGTTTTGGCTTAAAAACTGCACAACGGCCTGCTGCTTTGGGGTAAGCTTTGGCAGCGCCCCATTTTGGCAAAGGCGCACCATGCTAACGGTTGGATCCTGCATATTTTGCCGGGCTTTTTCGGTTAAAACGGCGGCGCCGCTTTTTAGCAGCTCTAAGTAGGCGGGGCTTTGGCTGTTCAGCCCGGCGGCCGCCAGCAGCTGCCCTTTTTGGCACGGACCTTTTTTGGCCTTTTGGCGCAAAAGGGCCAGCAGCTTGCCCCCCTCGTAAGAAAGGGCGGCTATTTTTTTACAATCGGCCGCCGGGTTTGGCTCAATGTACTCGGCTATTTTTAGGCTAAGTCCAAAGGGCAGCATGCACTTCACGGCGTCGTAATAGGTGCAAAAGGTGTGCTCGCGCAAAAAGCCAACGGCGGCCAGCAGGTCGGGCGGAAGAATAGGGCTTTCGTCCTCTACCGTAAGCAGCGCTTTAAGCCCGTTGTTTGGGCTGCTGCTTTGGCCCGGCTCGGCGGGGCGAACCGTTAAAACAAGGCCAATTCTGGTAGCGTTGCCGCGCCCAAAGGGCACAGTAACCCGTACCCCCGGCAGGCAGGCGCTTACCAGCCCCGCGGGCACGGAATAATCAAACGGTTTATCAAACCGATAAACCGTTTTTTCTAACACAACACTGGCAACAATACCGTCGGCCATTTTTAAGCTTTAGCCTTGCCAGGCCAAGCCTGCGTCAATTTCATCAATTGCCAGGCTAACCGACTTTTCATACGCCGGGTCAATGGAATCCTCATGCTCTTTTGCAATAATGCGGGCCAGCTTTGCAACCTCTAAAACCAGCTCATAACGGCTGTCGCATTTTTTAATTAATCGACCAATAGCGGGATTTAACATTTTTTAAGCACCTCATCAATAATATTTTTTTGGTTTTTGTATTGTAATCGGCTGCTTTCAATTACCGTAATAAAATCGGTTACGGCTTTTTCCAGCGCGTCATTCACCACAATGTAATCAAACTCGCCGGCACGCTCAATTTCCCTTAAAGCGGCGTTTAGGCGTTCGGTAATTTGGGCTTCGGACTCGGTATTACGGCCGCGCAGCCGGTTTTTTAAAACGGAAAAGGAGGGCGGCATAATAAAAATACTAACACATTCTGGCAGCTTTTGGCGAATTTGGGCGGCGCCGTTTACATCAACCTCGATTACGGCGTCCCGCCCCTGCTCTACCGCGGCCAAAACCGGCGCCTTGGGGGTGCCGTAGTAGTTGCCAACATAACAGTTATGCTCTAAAAACGCGCCCTGGGCCAACCCGTTTTCAAACGCTTGTTTAGAAATAAAGTGGTACTTTTCGCCCTCTTTTTCGCCGGGGCGCATGGCCCGCGTAATAGAGGAAATAGAAAAAAATAACTCGGGTCGTTGTTTAAAAACCTCTTGCAAAATGGTATCCTTCCCCGAACCGGAGGGGCCGGAGACAATAAAAATATTTGCTTTACTCATCATTTTCCTCCTCGTTGGCAAAGCTGCCCTCCGCCAAGCGGTTCGCCAGCGTTTCACACTGCAGGTAGGTTAAAATAATGTGGTCGCTGTCGGTAATAATTACCGCGCGGGTGCGGCGGCCATGGGTGGCGTCTATTAGCGTGCCGCGCTCTTTTGCGTCGGCAATCATACGCTTAATAGGGGCCGATTCGGGGCTGACGATTGCAACCAACCGCTGCGCCGAGACCATATTGCCAAAGCCGATGTTTACTAATGTCATAACATTCCCCTTTACAAACCGTTACAGCAAGCCGACCAAGGCCAAACACCGCACGGGGTTGCCCTGCCCTTTGGTTTCGGCCGCTGTGCCGCCGGCGTTAGCCCCGCAAGGGCGCCGGGCGCAAAGCTGCCAAAGGCTTGCCGCTTTGGGCCGGTTTGGTTTATTTTACTGGTTCCTTGCCAAAGCTTTGCCTATTCTATGTTTTGAATTTGCTCGCGTATTTTTTCAATTTGCGATTTGATTTCTACCACCGTGCGGGTAATTTCAAGGTCAACGCATTTTGAGCCGGTGGTGTTGGCCTCGCGGTTCATTTCCTGCACTAAAAAGTCCAGCTTGCGGCCAATAGGCTCGCTTTGCTCAAACAGCTGGCGCATTTGCTCAATGTGGCTGCGCAGGCGAACGGTTTCTTCGTCTACGGCAATTTTATCGGCAAAAATGGCAATTTCGGTCAGCAGGCGTTGCTCCTCTACCTGGCGGTCCTGCAGCAGCTCCCGCACCCTACCCTGCAGCCGCTCGCGATAAAGGGCTACCGTTTCGGGGGAGCGCTTTTCTACCTGCTCTACCAGCGTTAAAATGGTGCTGCAGCGGTTTAAAACATCGGCCTGCAGGCGGGCGCCCTCGTTTTCCCGCATGAAAAGGAACGAGCTTAGCGCCTGCTCGGCCGCCGTGCAAACGGCGGCTAAAACGGCCTCCTGCTTTTGGGGCTTTTGCTGCAGCGAAAAAAGGTTTTGGTTTGCCGCCATTAACGAAAAGCAAACCTTACCCGGCAGGTGCAGCTGCGCCTTTAGCTGCTTTAAGGCGTTAAAATAGCTTTGGGCCAGCCCGGCGTTTAAGGCAACCTCGCCGCCCTCGCCCTCAGCGGCGTGCTGGTCAATAAAAACATCTACCTTGCCGCGCTGCACCTTGGCACCAACCAGCTTTTTTAAAGGGTCCTCTAAAAAAAGCAGGCCTTTGGGCGCCCGGCAATTAAATTCAAAATAACGGTGATTCACCGAGCGCAGCTCTACCGTGTAAACGGTGCCGTTTAGCTCGGCCTCGCCCCGGCCGTAGCCGGTCATACTTTTTACCATTTTTACCCTACCTTTACGGCGGCAGACAACAGCTGCTACCTGTGGCATTATACGAAATACATTATACCAAACTTTGCCCCGCCTTGTCAATTAAAAACGGCAAAAATCTGCGCGCCGGCGCAAAAATATGCCGTTTTGCCTTAAAAAAGCCATTGAACCGGCAAAAATTGGCCAAGGCCGGCAGCTTGCAAAGCCGGCCGTTTAAAAAGGCTCATAACTTTAAGTATCATCTAAAACAGCCGGAATGTATTCATCAACCGTTTAAAAATGCCCTTAAAACGGGGAGTTATTGGTGTTATGCACCGAGTTATCAACATTATTGGTTGATAACTTTTGTTTACAAATGGTATAAAAAAATTTTCTTTGCCAAAAATAGCAATAGCCGGCCCGGCAAACAAAGGGCCAAAATTTAAAATTAGGGGGCACCGCCATGCTGCGAGGAACCAACCGCTCGATTATTGAGATTAACGAGACCAGATCGGAAGAGGCAACAAGTATTTTGAAAAGGTTTTAATTTTTGTAAAGCCGGAATTTTACGCCGACCCGGCCGACCATTTAAAAAAAGAGGCGGTTGACCTGATTGCCGCCTACCGCCCCAGCCCCTACGGCAGCGCCTTTTGCGTGCCAACCGCCAAAAAGCGCCGAAAAAGAAAAATACCGTTATTTTACCTTTTACCCACCGCCGTTACGGCCGCAGCGCTTTGGCTGCTGTTTAAGCTGGTATTTTAATATAAAACAAACAAAAAGAAGCAAACAAGATTAAACAAACACGAATTGACAAACAAGGCCGCCAAAAGCACAAAAGGTGCTTTTGGCGGCCTAAAAAATTGCCGAAACTTTTGCCGATTGGGCAGACAGAGTAAATTCAACCCGCCCAAAACGGTTGGCTTTTACCGGCTGCCGATCCGTTACTGAGCTGCCAAGCCGTTACCGGGGGCCAAGCTGTTAGCGGACGGCCGGGTTATTAATAGTAAGTTTCGCCGGTAAAAATTAATTTGGTGTCGCCGGTTAGGGTTACGCCGTTTTCGGTGTAGCAAACGGTTAGATCCCCGCCGCGAACCTTTACGGTAATCTCCTGCCCTTTGGGGCAATAGCCGTTTTCTACCGCGGCTACCACGGCGGCACAGGCCCCGCTGCCGCAGGCAAAGGTTTCGCCGTTGCCGCGCTCATAAACCCGCATTTTAAGGGTAACGGGGTTTACCACCCGCACAAACTCGGTATTGGTGCGTTTGGGGAACTGGGGCGCGTTTTCAAACGCCGGGCCAATTTTGGCAAGCGGCAGCGTATCTATTTTATCACAAAAAACAACGCAGTGCGGGTTGCCCATTGAAACACAGGTGACCCGATAGTTTTTTCCGGCAACGGTAAGGGGCACATTAACCGCCCGTTTACCCGGCAGCGTGCAGGGAATTTTAGCCGGCTGAAGCTCGGCCTTGCCCATTTGCACACAAACCGAGGAGACCCGCCCGTTTTTTAAATAAAGCTTTAAGGCACTAACGCCGGCGGCGGTTTCAACCGTTAAATTAGTGCTTTTTACCAGCCCGTTATCGTACAAATACTTCCCCACGCTGCGCAGGCTGTTGCCTGCCACCTGCCCGGCGCTGCCGTCGCGGTTAAATACCCGCATTTTGCAGTTGGCAACACTGCTGTTTTCCAACAAAATTAACCCAAAGCCGCCAATGCCGTAATGGCGGTTGCAAAGGGTAAGACTTAACGATTCGGGGCAGGAGATCTCGCCGTTAAAGTTTTCTACAAAAATGTAGTCGTCGCCGGTGGCCTCCATTTTAGCAAAGCGCAGCAGCGTGCGGTCGGTCCGCATGTGGTTTAGGTCTACCAGCTCGGTATTATCGCACCGGTAGCCGGCGGCTAAAATATCGGCTACCGCGTTGGCCGTATCTAACGAGGTTAAACAGGGCACCCCGGCCTGCATGGCATGGCGGTGCAGCTGAATGTACAAATCTACCGTAGAATCGTACGCGGCGCCGGTGTACACAATGTAGCTGATTTTTCCGGCGTCCAACAGCTCAAACACGCCGTCGCTTTTTTGAATAGAGGGCACGGTTTGCACCGCCACCCCAAGGGTTTGCACCGCGGCGGCGGTGTCGGGCGTGGCGTAAAGGCTAAGGCCTAAGGCGTCCAGCTTTTCGGCCAGAGCCAAAACCTCCATACGGTCGTGCTCCTGCACGCTTAAAAGCACCCCAACCTGCTGCCCCAAAGCGGGCGCCTTGGGCGCAATTCCGGCCGAAACAAGGCCTTTAAACAACGCCTCGTTCAAGGTTTTGCCAAGGCCTAAAACCTCGCCGGTAGATTTCATCTCCGGCCCTAAGTAGGCGTTGGCGTCGGTTAACTTTTCAAACGAGAATACCGGCACCTTAACCGCAAAGTAAGGCGGCGTTTTGTAAAGCCCGGTGCCGTAGCCCAGCTGCTTTACCGGTGTGCCTGTCATTACCCTAGTTGCCAGGTCTACCATTGGCACGCCCGTTACCTTGCTAATGTAGGGCACGGTGCGGGAGGCACGGGGATTTACCTCAATAACATACAGCTCGTTTTGGTAAATAAGGTATTGAATATTCACCAGCCCCTTGGTGCCTAACGAAAGGGCCAGCTTGGCAGAACATTCTACCAGCCGCTGCAGCAAAACATCACTTAAATTGTAGGGCGGGTATACGGCAATAGAATCGCCGCTGTGCACCCCGGCCCGCTCAATGTGCTGCATTACGCCGGGAATTAACACATCGGTGCCGTCGGAGATCACATCAACCTCCAGCTCAGTGCCCATCATGTATTTATCTACCAGCACGGGATTTTCAATTCCACCGGCCAAAATGCGCTGCATATAGCGTTTTAGGTGCGCCTTGTCATGCACAATGGTCATATTTTGGCCGCCAATAACATAAGAGGGGCGCAGCAGCACCGGGTAGCCCAGCCGCTCGGCAGCCTGCTCGGCCTGCTGCAGCGTTTGCACCCCGCAGCCCTTGGGCCGCTTAATGTTAAACTGTTCCAACAAAGCGTCAAACCGCTCGCGATCCTCGGCAATATCAATACCCTCGGCCGAGGTGCCTAAAATTTGCACGCCGTTTTGGCTTAAGTAATTGGTAAGCCGAATGGCCGTTTGCCCGCCAAAGGCAACCACCACGCCAACCGGCCGCTCTACGGCAATAATGTTCATAACATCCTCGGGCGTCAGCGGCTCAAAATAAAGGCGGTCGGCGGTATCGTAGTCGGTTGAAACGGTTTCGGGGTTGTTGTTTACAATAACAACATCGTACCCCAGCTCCTTCAGCGTCCAAACGCAGTGCACCGAAGAATAATCAAACTCTATGCCCTGCCCAATGCGTATTGGGCCGGAGCCCAGCACCAGCACGCAGGGCTTGCCGCTGCGCGGCAGCGTTCTGGCCTCGCACTCGGCGCTGTAAACCGAGTAAAAATAAGGGGTTTCGGCAGCAAACTCCGCCCCGCAGGTATCTACCATTTTGTAGGCGGCGGTTAGCTTTGGCAGCGTTTTTTGCCCGGTAATTTTTAAAAGGGCGCTGTCGGGGTAGCCCAGGCGCTTAGCGGTTTCGTACAGCTCGGGGCTAAAGGCCTCGGCCAGCTGCTTTTCCAGCTGTGCTAAGTGCAGCAGCTTGTAAATAAAAAATAGGTCAATGCGGGTTATGCGGTGAATTTCCTCGGGCAAAACGCCGCTTTTTAAGGCCTCAAAAACCGTAAACAGCCGGCGGTCGTCCTGGTCTTGCAGCCGCTGCAGCACCGGGCGGCTGTCTACCGGGGCGGCGTTTAGGCTATCTAACGAAATTTCGGCCCCGCGCACCGCTTTCATTAACGCGGCCTCAAAGCTGGTGCCAATGGCCATAACCTCGCCGGTGGCTTTCATTTGCGTGCCAAGCTTGCGGCTAACGCCCACAAATTTTTCAAATGGCCATTTGGGGAATTTTACTACCACATAGTCTAACGCCGGCTCAAAGCAGGCGCAGGTTTTTTTGGTAATATCGTTTTCAATTTCGGCCAAGGTGTAGCCCAACGCAATTTTGGTGGTAATTTTCGCAATGGGGTAGCCGGTGGCTTTGCTGGCTAAGGCCGAAGAACGGGAAACACGGGGGTTTACCTCAATTACCGCGTATTCAAACGAATTGGGGTTTAGGGCAAACTGGCAGTTGCAGCCCCCTACAATATCTAACGCCGAAATAATGTTGAGCGAGGCGGTACGCAGCATTTGCAGTTCCCTGTCGGAAAGGGTCAGCGCCGGGGCCACCACCACGCTGTCGCCGGTGTGCACCCCAACCGGGTCTACATTTTCCATGCTGCAAACGGCAATAACATTGCCAACGCCGTCACGCATGGTTTCAAACTCAATTTCTTTCCACCCAAAAATGTAGCGTTCTACCAAAATTTGTGTAATGGGCGAGGCCTCTAACCCCGTAAAGGCAACGGTTTTTAGCTGCTCGGCGTTTTCGGCAACGCCGCCGCCCGCGCCGCCCAGCGTAAAGGCCGGGCGTACAATAACCGGGTAGCCGATTTTTTCGGCAATTTGCAGCGCTTTTTCTACCGTTTCGGCGATGTCGGACGGCACCGTAGGCTGCCCGATTTGCTGCATGGTTTGCTTAAACAGCTGCCTGTCCTCGGCTTTGTTAATGGCCGTGGCGTTGGTGCCAAGCAGCCGCACGCCGTTTTGCTGTAAAAACCCCTCTTTTGAAAGCTGCATAGCCAGCGTTAGGCCCGTTTGGCCGCCCAGGCCGGCCAGCAGGCTATCGGGCTTTTCTTTTAAAATAATGCGTTTTAGGGTGGTAACATTCAGCGGTTCTAAGTAAATTTCATCGGCCAGGGCGCGGTCGGTCATAATGGTTGCGGGGGTTGAGTTTACCAGCACCACGTTCACGCCCGCTTCCTTCAGCACGCGGCAGGCCTGCGCGCCGGCGTAATCAAACTCTGCCGCCTGACCAATTACAATAGGGCCGGAGCCAATAACCAAAACCTTTTTAATGTCCTTGCAAAGCGGCATTTTTACTCCTCCATTAGCTTTATAAAGCGGTCAAACAAAAAGGCGGTATCCTGCGGGCCGGAGCGCGCCTCGGGGTGAAACTGCACCGAAAAGGCCTTTTTTTCGGGGTAATCAATGCCCTCGCAGGTGCCGTCGTTTGCGTTTTTAAACCGCAGGCTGCCGGCCCCCTTTACACTGCCTAAAACAACCGCGTAGCCGTGGTTTTGGCTGGTAATGTAGGTGCGGCCGGTTACAAGGTCGGTTACCGGTTGGTTGGCGCCGCGGTGGCCGTACTTTAGCTTTTGGGTTTGCCCCCCCTGCGACAGCGCCAGCAGCTGGTGCCCTAAGCAAATACCAAACAGCGGCACCTTACCTACCAGCTTTTTAAGATCGGCAATTTCGTTTACATTTTCGGCCGGGTCGCCCGGGCCGTTAGAGAGCATGACCCCGTTTGGCTTTAGCGCCAAAATTTGATCGGCCTTTGTGTTGTAGGGCAGCACCGTTACGCTGCAGCCCCGCTTTACAAGTTCGTTTACAATATTTTTTTTGCAGCCGTAATCTAACAGCGCAACCGTTTTTTTAGGGTTTTGCGCCGGCACGGTGTAGCTGCATTTGCAGGAAACGGCCGCCACCGCCCCGGTAACCCGGTATTGCTGAATGGCGGTTAGCTGCTCGGGCGGTTCATCGGCAATAATGGCGTTTAACACCCCGTTTTCACGCAAAAGCTTTGTAATAGCGCGGGTATCTACCCCAAAAATGCCGGGAATTCCCGCTTTTTTTAAAAAAGAATCCAGCGTTTCCTCGCACCGAAAATTAGAGGGGTGATCGCACCACTCCTGCACCACATAGCCCACGGCGGCCGGGGCGCCCTCGTAGTCGGCGGAAATTACCCCGTAGTTGCCAATTAGGGGAAAGGTTTGCAGAATAATTTGGCCTTTGTAGCTGGGGTCGGTAAGGGTTTCAATGTATCCGCCCATGCCGGTGGTAAAAACCAGCTCGCCCACCGCGCTTGCCGACGCCCCAAAGGCAAAGCCCTGAAACACCCGGCCGTTTTGCAGCACTAAATAGCGTTTTTTCATACGGCGCCCCCCATAAAGGCGGCCAGCACGGCTTTAATGGTGTGCAGCCGGTTTTCGGCCTCACGGAATACTACCGACTGCGGCCCCTCGAACACGCCGTTGGTAACCTCTAACGAATCGCGCCCGAACTGCTCGCACTTTTCGCGCCCAATGGTTGTATTTTTATCGTGATACGCCGGCAGGCAGTGCATAAACACGGCGTTTTTGGCGGCGTGCTGCATCAGCCCCTCGTTTACCTGGTAGGGCGAAAGCGCGCCAATGCGCTCGGCCCAAACCTCGTCCGGCTCGCCCATGGAAACCCAAATATCGGTATAAACGGCGTTAGCCCCCGAAACGGCCTGTTCCGGGTCCTCGCAAAAACGCAGCGTAGCGCCGGTTTGCGCCGCAATTTTTTGGCACTGCTCTACCAGCTTTGGGTTTGGAAAATAGCCTGCCGGGGCGCCGGCGGTAAAGTTTACGCCCATTTTGGCGCAGCCCACCATAAGCGAATTGGCCATGTTAAAACGCGCGTCGCCCATATAGGTTAGGCTTAGCCCCTTTAGGGATCCAAACTGCTCTTTAAGCGTTAAAAAATCGGCCAGAATTTGCGTGGGGTGAAATTCGTTGGTTAGGCCGTTAAACACCGGCACGCTGGCGTAGGCGGCCAGCTGTTCTACAACCTCTTGCCCAAAGCCGCGGTATTCAATACCGTTAAACATGCCCGAAAGCACCCGGGCGGTATCGGCAATGCTCTCCTTTTTTCCTATTTGGGAGCCGGTGGGGTCTAAGTAGGTTACGCCCATGCCAAGATCCCGCGCGGCAACCTCAAAGGCACAGCGGGTACGGGTGCTGGGTTTTTCAAAAATCAGGGCTAAATTTTGCCCGGCGCACAGCGGGTGCGGCTGGCCGTTTTTCTTTTGCTGCTTTAGCTTGGCAGCCAGGTTCAGCAAATCTAAAATTTCCGCCCCGGTAAAATCTAAAAGCTTTAAAAAATCTTTGCCCTTAAAATTGCTCATACTTCTTCCTCCCCGGCGGCGCAAACCGCCTTAATTACCTCAACTGCCTTTTGCAGCAGCGGCATTGGAATATTTAACGCCGGCAGCAGCCGAACCTTATTTTTAGCGCTAATAACCAGCACGCCCTGCGCCAGGCAATTAGCAATAACCTGTGCGGCGGGGCGCACGGTTTGCAGCCCCAGCATTAACCCTAAGCCGGTAACGGCCGTAATGCCGGGCGCGCCGGCAAGCTCTTTTACAATAAACTCCGACCGTTTACGAACCCCCTGCAGCGTTTGCTCGTTCAGGCGGCTTAAAATGCTTAACGCGCCGGCGCAGCAAACCGGGTTGCCCCCAAAGGTAGAGCCGTGGGTGCCCGGCGTTAAAACGCCCGCCGTTTTTTTAGAAAACACCGTTGCCCCCAGCGGCAGACCGCCGGCAAGGCCCTTGGCGGTTGTAAAAATATCGGGCTGCAGGCGGTAGTTCATGTACCCGTAAAGCTGGCCGCTGCGGCCGTTGCCAATTTGCACCTCGTCACAAATCAGCAGCACGTCCTTCTGCTTTAGCAGCTGCGCAAGGGCAGTTAAATAGTTGGGCTCCAGTGGCTGCACGCCGCCCTCGCCCTGCACAACCTCCAGCATTACGGCGGCGCAGCGGTAACGGTTCAGCAGCCGGCTAACGGCCCCCAAATTATTTGGTTCGGCGTACAAAAAGCCCTCGGTAAGGGGGGTAAAGTCGTTATGAAACACCGCCTGCCCCGTTGCGGCAAGGGTGGTAACCGTGCGGCCGTGAAAGCTGTTTTTTAGCGTAATAATGTGGTAATAATCCTTACCCTTGGTTAAAGCGGCGTATTTTCGGGCGGCTTTTATGGCGCACTCGTTTGCCTCGGCTCCGGAGTTCGAAAAAAACACCTTTGCCATGCCCGTTTTGTTTACCAGCAGCCGGGCCAGTTCGGCGCAGGGGCGGCTGTAATACAAATTAGAGGTGTGCTGCAGCGTTGCCGCCTGCTGCGCTACGGCCTGCTGCCATTCGGCGTCGGCAATGCCAAAGGTGTTTACGGCAATGCCGGTGGCAAGGTCTATGTATTCTTTGCCGTTTTCATCGGTTACCAGCGAGCCGTGCCCGCTTTGCAGCACCACCGGAAAACGGTTGTAGGTGTTTACAATAAAATTTTCATCCAGCTGTTGTACCGTCAATTTCTCTGCCCCCTTTTAAAGCTTTTGCGCAGCTTCGTCCCCTAAAAACATGGTGCCAATGCCCTCGTTGGTCAGCATTTCTATTAAAATGGCGTGGGGAATACGGCCGTCAATAATAAACACGCGGTTTACGCCCCAGCGCAGCGCGTTCATGCAGCACTCAACCTTAGGAATCATGCCGCCGTTAATGGTGCCGTTGTGAATAAGCTGCGGCGCCTCGCTGCTGTGAATAACCGGAATTAGGGTGTTAGGGTCCTCTTTATTCGCTAAAATTCCGGCAATATCGGTCATAGAAATTAGGCTTTCGGCCTTCAGCTCGCCGGCAATTTTTGCGGCGGCGGTATCGGCGTTAATGTTGTAGGCGTTGCCCTCGGCATCGCACCCCACGGTAGAAACCACTGGAATGTAGCCTTTATCTAACACATCTAAAATAGGGCGAACATTTACCTCGGTAATTTCGCCCACAAAACCCAGCTTGGGGTTTTTAACGGTGGCGGTAATTAAGTGGCCGTCCATGCCCGAAAGGCCAATGGCGCTGCCGCCCTTATTTTCTATTAGACTTACTAAGCTTTTATTTACCTTGCCGGCCAGCACCATTTGCACAATGTCTACGGTTTCTTTGTCGGTTACCCGCAGGCCGTTTACAAACTCGCTTTTTTTGCCGATTTTATTCAGCATTTCGGTAATCTCGGGCCCGCCGCCATGCACCAGCACCACCTTTACCCCTATTAGGGAGAGCAGCACAATATCCCGCATAACGGAATCCTTTAATTTATCGTTTACCATGGCGTTGCCGCCGTATTTAATTACAACAACCTTACCGGCGTACTCCTGAATATAGGGCAGCGCCTGCACCAGCACCTTTGCCCGCCCGGCGTTTGTAATATCCATACCTCTTTCCCCCTTTTTAAGTGCGGTAATCGCCGTTTATTTTAACATAATCGTAGGTTAAATCGCAGCCCCAAGCGGTTGCCTCGGCGCTGCCGCTGTTTAGGTCTACTAAAATTTCAACCTCGTTTTGCAGCAAGATCTGCTTAGCCTTTTCCTCGGAAAAATCTACCCCCGCGCCGTTTTGGCAAACGGTAATTTTCCCTTTTTGGGAGGCAAACGCAACCTTTATTTTGGTTACATCTACCGGCTCGCCGCTGTAGCCAATGGCGCAAAGCACC
Organism: uncultured Oscillospiraceae bacterium; assembly: GCA_900550315.1. Classification (GTDB taxonomy): domain Bacteria; phylum Bacillota; class Clostridia; order Oscillospirales; family Acutalibacteraceae; genus UMGS1279. The sequence continues at coordinate 13,306 of URRK01000018.1, forward strand.
CGGCCCCAGTTGGCGTCGGCCCCAAACATGGCGGCCTTGGTTAGCGCCGAGCAAACAACGCTTTTGGCAACAGCCTTGGCAGTTTGCTTGGTTTTGGCGCCGAAAACCTTACACTCTAACAGCTTGGTGGCGCCCTCGCCGTCGGCCGCAATTAAGCGGCACAGGTGTACCGTTACGGTGTTCAGCGCCTGCATAAAGGCGGCGTAATCCTCCCCCGGTTTTGTAATGGTTTTGTTTTTAGCCATGCCGTTGGCCAACACCGCAACCATATCGTTGGTGGAGGTATCGCCGTCTATGCTAACCATATTAAAGGTTTCGGCAACATCGGTAGAAAGGGCCTTTTGCAGCATTTCGCTGCTAATGCTGCAGTCGGTTGTAATAAACACCAGCATGGTGGCCAGGTTGGGGTGGATCATTCCCGAACCCTTGGCAATGCCGCCCAGCTTGCAGGTTACCCCGCCAACGCTAAACTGCACGGCTACCTGCTTTACCTTGGTGTCGGTGGTCATAATGCCCTCGGCCGCCTGTGTAGAATGGCTGCCAAGGCTGTTTACCAGCTTTGGTATTCCCTGCTCAATTGGCGCAATATTCAGCGGCTGGCCAATTACCCCGGTGGAGGCCACAATAACATCCTGCGGCAAAATGTTTAACGCGTTGGCGGCTAATTGGCTCATTTGCTCGGCAATTTGCACCCCGTTGGCGTTACAGGTGTTGGCGTTGCCGCTGTTGCAAATAACGGCCTGCGCCACCCCGTTGGCTAAATGTGCCTTGGTAACGGTTAGCGGCGCGCCCTTTACCAGATTGGTGGTATACACCGCGGCAGCGGCGGCCGGCGTTTGGCTGTAAATTAAAGCAAGATCTTTTTTTAATTTATTCTTACGAATCCCGCAGTGTACCCCTGCGGCGGTAAATCCGGTTGCGGCGCAAACGCCGCCGTTTATTAGTTGCATTTTGTTCTCCTTTATTCTACATTCCCCGCGCGGCGGCGCAGGCGGTAAATTGGCTTAAAGCCTTAGCCCCTGCTCGGGCGGGCGGCCCAGCGCCAAATTAAGGCACTCTATTGCGGCGCCGGAGGCCCCTTTGCCCAGGTTGTCAAAGAGGGCGGTGACGGTGAA
>URRK01000019.1 GCA_900550315.1 uncultured Oscillospiraceae bacterium
CGGCCGTTTCGGCCGCCGAGACCGACCTGGTTTTTGGTGTTGTTTTTGAGGAGTTGGGCGGCATTATTGCCTTGGTTGCCGCTTTGTGCTTTGTGGCGCTGGGGGTTTACGCCTACCGGCTGGGCAAAAATGCGTCGTCACTTTTTTACACCTGCGGCGTTTGCACGGCGGCTGTTATGCTGCTGTTTCAATCGGCATTAAATATTTTTGGCTCGTTAGACCTATTGCCCCTTACCGGTGTTACCTTAATTTTTGTTAGCTGCGGCGGCACCAGCGTAATTGCCGCGTGGTTAATGCTGGCGTTTTTTAAGGCGGCCGAACTGGCGCACCCGCCGGTTGACGGATGGAGGGAGTACGAATGAAAAAAGCGCTTTCCAGAACCTTTATTGTTTTAGCGGTTACCGCGCTGTTTGCCGGGGGATTACTGCTGTATTACATTAAATTAGGCTTTATGGGCGGCCGCTGGGCAACCTACCCCACTAACCGGCACCTTTACAGCAACGGGGAGCTAGTAAAGGCCGGCAGGGTAACCGACCGCGACGGCGTTGTTTTGGCCGCCACGGTAAACGGTAAACGCACCTACCATAAGAATTTAAAAATTCGCAAAGCCACCCTGCACGCGGTGGGCGATTCCAAGGGCAACATTTCTACCGGGGTGCAGGCGGCGTTTTTAAAGGAGCTTTGCGGGTACGACCCCTTAAACGGGGTTTACAATGTTAGCGGAAAGGGGAACGATATTCAGCTGACCTTAAACAGCGGCCTGTGCGCCGCCGCTTTAACGCAGCTGGGCAGCGAGGCCGGCACGGTTGGCGTTTACAACTACAAAACCGGCGAAATTGTTTGCATGGTAAGCACCCCCACCTACGACCCGCAAAGCTCGGTTGAGCCTACCGCAAAGGGTGTTTATGTAAACCGGTTGCTTTCGGGTATTTACACGCCAGGCTCGGTTTTTAAGCTGGTTACCACCCTAAGCGCGTTAGAAAATTTAAAGGATGTGCATACCATGCAGTTTACCTGCCACCGCGGCGTAACGCTGCACAACGAGTGGCTTAGCTGCATGGGCAACCACGGTACGGTTGGAATTGAAAAGGCTTTGGTAGGCTCCTGCAACGCGTTTTTTTCGCAAACCGCGCTTAAAATTGGGCGGGAGAATTTAACCGCCACCGCCCAAAAGGTTGGGTTTAACAAAAAGCTTTCGGTAGATGGCATTGAGTGTGCGCAAAGCAGCTACCAGGTTGCCGGCTCAAACGATATTGACTTTGGCTGGTCGGGCATTGGCCAGTTTAACGATTTAATTAACCCGCTGCAGTTTTTAAGCTTTGTTGGGGCCATTGCCAACGGCGGAGTAAGAACCATGCCGTACATGGTTCGCAGTATTCGCTCGCCCTCCGGCTTTCAGCTGCGGGGTGCCAAAACCGGAAACACCCGCCTAATGAGCAAGGAAAACAGCGAGCAGCTGCAGCAAATGATGCGTAAAAATGTAGTAGAAAATTACGGCGACGCCAAATTTGCCGACCTAAAGGTTTGCGGCAAAACCGGCACGGCCGAGGTGGGTAAAAACGCCTCCCCTCACTCGCTATTTGCGGGGTTTTGCGCCAACGAAAAGTACCCTTACGCGTTTATTGTGGTGGTAGAAAACGCCGGCTCGGGCAACGGCGCCGCGGTTAGAATTGCCGCCAATGTGCTGCGCAGCCTGGAAAATTAAAATTTTAAAATCAGCGCCCCGCCGGTAAGCTTTTTGGCGGGGCGCTGAAATTTTTACAAAAATATTGGTTCATTTTTTGGCAGTTGGCCGGGTTTGGCCGGTTGTTGGAACACCAAAGTGCCGCGCTGCGCTGCTATAGCGGCGTACCATTTGTAGGGAAATGGTCACGCCGGCGGCGTCAAACCGTTTGCTACTGCCCGCGCGGGCAACAAAAAACGGCTTTTAAACCGCTAATTTGGCGTTTTGGTAGGAGATTAAAATGTGGCAGGGCGCAAACAAAAGGGCGGCAGCGGTTAAAGGAACCGACCGTGAAAGTACCCCGCTGAATAAAAACAGCAGCGACGGAATAATAGAAAGCGCCAGCGCCCTAAAAATGCTGCTTTTTTTAAAGCAAACGGCCCAAATAACGCAATAAAGCGTTACCAGCACGGCGTCTACCGCCAAATAGGCGCAAAACGCTTTGGGGCCGGCAAAGCCCCAATAGGTGTACGGAATATTAAAAATCATAAACCCAAAGCAGCCAAAACGGCCAATTTGCTCGGCGCTTTCTACCGCTTTATTGTGCCAGCTGTTTAAAAAGCCGTTTTTACACTTTAGTGCAAAAATTAGGTTGGGAACAAGAATAACGGCAACAAAAATAAGCCCGTAAAAATTAAACCATTGCATTTGCAGCACCCCTTTTATTTAAAAAATTGGTAAAGCAGAAAACCGGGAATAAATAAAGCCCTAAAGGCGTAAACCTTTAGGGCTTTGGTGCCGGTGACCGGGGTCGAACCGGTACGGTGTCGCCACCACTGGATTTTGAGTCCAGCACGTCTGCCAATTCCATCACACCGGCGAACTGACCTAACTATTATACATGGTTTAGTTAGCAAAATCAATAGGTAAATTTAAATTTTTTAAAAATAACTGCCGCTTGCACCGGTGTTTGGCCGTGGCGAGAATTGTTTTAAGTGTTTTTGCAAACGGCCAAGCGGGGCGTAAAAAATGCACGGCTTTGCGCAGCTTTTCTTTCTTTGGCCTGGGGCAGCCGTATTTTTGGCGGCCAAAACCGGCAGTGGCTCGGTAAAAGGTTAAATAATGATACTTTAAAAATAAAGCGGTAAAAAACTGTGCCTTGAAATTTTAAAATTTGCTTTTATAATTAAATTACAATTAAATTGCAGCCGCCGGCACACCCAACTTTACGGGCGGCGGAAGAGTGTTGGGGGGATTTTTGTGAAAACGCTGACACAAAAGGAATTTTACGATAAGGTTTACGGCTGCTGGCTGGGCAAAAATGTTGGGGGTACGCTGGGCGGCCCGGTTGAGGGAAAAATGGAGCTGCTGAATTTAGATTTTTACCCTTGCGATTTTAACGGCGAGCCAATGGAAAACGACGATTTAGACCTGCAGCTGCTAAACCTGCACGCCGTAGAGCAATACGGGGTGCAGCTAAACGCCGACCATTTGGTGCAGGAGTGGCTGGCGCACGTGTTTTTTAACATGGATGAATACGGCCTGTTTACCGAAAATGCGCGCCGCGGCCTAAAGGCGCCTATTACCGGGGTTTATAATAACAAATTTACCCACTGCATGGGCTCGCCCATTCGGTCGGAAATTTGGGCGGTGCTGGCGGCCGGCATGCCGCAGGTTGCCGCTTATTACGCTTACCAGGACGCGGTAATTGACCATGCCGGCGGCGAGGGCGTTTACGGTGAAGTTTTTTTGGCCGTTTTAGAGAGCCTTGCGTTTTTTGAAAGTGATGTTTTAACCTTAATTGAGCAGGCGCTCTTGTACATTCCAAAGCAAAGCGTTACGGCGCGGGCTATTTTAGATATTTTAGACCTGCACCGTAAGGGTCTTACTTGGCAGCAGGCAAGGCAGGAGCTGATTAACCGTTACGGAACCGATAACTTTTGCTACGCCCCGCTGAATTTAGCCTTTATGGTTTTAGGGCTGCTTTACGGGCGCAATTTTTCGGAGCGGCTTTTAATTACCGTGAATTGCGGGTATGACACCGATTGCACTGCCGCCACCGTTGGCGCCATACTGGGTATTTTGGGCGGCGCCAAGGCTATTGATGAAAAGTGGATCGCCCCGATTGGCAACGGCATTAAGGTAAGCCCGCAGGTTACCGGCTTTAACGCCCCTAAAAATTTAAGAGAATTAACCGAGCGCTCGGTAAAGGCGCACCGCATTTTAAAAGCGTATTTTGAAAATTGCAGCGACCGCAGCATTTTTGCCGTAGACCCGGATATTTACACCGTTAAATACACCCTGCCGGCCGGCTCGGCCACGGGTTGGGATTTGCAAATTACCCAGCAGTACGGCGAGCAGGACCCAACCATTGCCCCCGGTGGGGAGCGTACGGTGACCTTTACCGTTAAAAATTGCCGTACTGACGCATACAAGGGGGCGCTTTATTTGCAGCTGCCAAGCGGCTTTTTGGGCAATAAACGGCAGGAAATTTACCTGCAGCCGGGGCAAAGCTGCCAATACAGCGTTACCTTAAAAAACGGCGCCGAACCCCAAAGCAGCTACCCCTGCGCGCTGTGCGTAGAGCAGTTTGTTAAGAATTTGCTATGGCAGACCCAAAAAATTGAATTTTTCCTGCTGCCAACCAAAAACTGGCTGGTTGCCCAAAACGGTGGAAGCCCGCAGGCCTTGTGCTGTTCGGGCGACCGCATTGCTTTTGAAAAAGCCTTTACCCCGGCCGCCGGCGACCTTTTAACGGCCGAAACCGAGCTTTATTTGCCGCAGGGGGGCGAATTTCGCCTTATGGTACACACCCGGCAGCGGGCAACCCTTTTTGTAGACGGCCAAAAGATTTTTGAAAAACAGGGCGCGCCGTATTTACCCGCCTTTCACCGCCCCTGCCCCGACGCCAATTTGGCGCTGGCCGCCGGCAGCCACCGGTTAAAAATTGCCGTAAACGTTGAAAAAGGCGGGGCCGAGCCGGTAGCTTTTCAAATTGTTGCGGCGCCAAAGGTGTTTGCCAACCGGCCGCTGCTGCTGCCGCAGGTAGGGGCTTTGTTTAACTTGCCAAAGCAATAAGGCTAAAAATTGTAATAAACCCCAAACGCCGCAGCCAAAGCCAAAAATTGCAAAAAACCTAAGACGCCCCGCAGCCAAAGGGTAAGTAACGGCTGCGGGGCGTTGTTCGTAAAGTAAAATTTTAGTTGTAAACCCCGGCAGGGGGAATTTAAGCGAAACACAAAAACGCACAAGCAAAAAATTAAAGGAACACGAAAGTGTTTTATTGCATGGCAGATTTATTAATTTGTTTTTCCAGCTCGGCAATTTGCTGCAGCAGCTCTTTGCGCTGCTGTTCGTAGGCGGATGTGCTTTTGTTGGCGCTTTTTTCAAGTTCGGCGCGGTAGTTTTTAAAGGCACTAAAGCTTTTTAGGGTTAGGTTTTTGTAGCTGCCGGCCGCCGCCTTTAACATTTTTTCGTACCGGGTTACCGAGCAGTTCAGGTTCGAATCGGTAATTTCCGGCGTTAAGCTCTGCACCGAAACGGCGGCTGCCTTGCCCCCGCTTGAAAGCTCGGAAAACAGCGAGCTAACCGTAGAGCCGTTATCAAAAATACGCTTAAAGCCCAGCACGGTAAAGCCGTTGTATTCGTTGTTTTCGGTGGTAATGGCTTCGTCGGATTTTGGAATAACCATGCCCTCAAAACCGCGGGCGCGCAGCGCGTTAATCACGGCTCCCTTAGAAAGCTCGCCGAGCGGCTGGTTAAAGTAATACATCTTGGGGCGGTCCATTTTTCGGTCGTCCATTTTTTTCAGCGTTTCGTCTATGTAGGTGGTCCAGGCTTTAAAGGCGGCGTCGTTCGAGGCCCCCTTGGCCAGCTCAATGCTGCTGTTGTCGCCCAGGGCGGTTTCCCATCCGGCGTTTTTTAAGGTTTGGTACTGGGCGGCCGTTAGCTGGTCGGCGTCGCCCGGCAGCTGGCCGTTGCAAAAGGCCAGCACCCCAACGGCACCGTATTTTTTTAGCAGCGGCAGCGCAAGGCTGCAAAGGGAACCATCGGTTTTTGTAAAAATTGGAATAATGCAGCTTTTGCCGGCAATTTCGGCAGCGTGGTCGGCCTCTAACTTTTTCAGCTTAGCCTGCAGGGCGTTTTTTTGGTTGGCCAGGGGTTGAATTTTTTGGGTCAGGCTGGCCGATTGCCGGTCGTTTTCGGCCGATTTATGCTGCTCTATGCGGTAGCAGCCAAACACAATGCCGGCTACCAGCAGGCAGCTAATTACAATAATTAAAATTCTTTTTTGTGCAAAGCTCATGTAAAGGTCCTTTCAGTTTCGCAGGGTATGAATCAGGCACGCTGCGCTGTTTTCCTCTAAAAAAATCTGCTGTCCGGCGGCGCCAATATCCTGCAAATAGTGCGCGTCGGAGCTGGAAAGTATTTTGCAGTGGTTTAAGTGCGGGTGGGCTTTTTTTAAGGCCTCAAGGCAGCTTAGCTCCCGCAGCTCGGCTACCGTAAAGCCCGCCTGCGGCGGAATAAAGCCAAGGTTTGCCAGCAGCGCGTTGGCCGGTTTTTCAATGTGGGCGGGAAAAGCTACGCCGCCCAGCTCAAAAACCGGGCCGAAAACCGCGTCAAAGGGAATGGCGGTGGCGTTAATTAAAAGGTTGGACTCCTCGCCCAAAACGGCGTCAAATTCGTCCATATAACACTGGCGGCCAAAAATGGCCGGGTTGTTTTGAACCGGCAGCAGCTTTTCGTTTACAAAGGCCTGCCACTGCCCGGCGGCGCCGGCGCTTTCAAACAGGCAAACTACATGAACCTCTTCCTGCGTGGTCAGTTCCATGCCGTAAAGGGCGGTAATGCCAAAGCGGGCGGCCGCACGAACAAGGGGGGCGCAGTTGCCGGTGCTGTTGTGGTCGGTTAGGGCAATAATCTGCTGCCCCGCCACGCTGGCCATGCCGGCAATGTTGGCCGGGGTCATGTCCTCATCTCCACAGGGGGAAAGGCAGGAGTGCAGGTGTAAATCATAATGAAAGTACGGCATGGCTACAGTGCCCGGTCTACCGCGCGGGCCGTTTCAAAAATCGGCGTTTCGCAGCAAAAAAGGTTTACGCCGTTTTCCTGTGCCTTTTTTACGGCAACCGGGTCTACCGCGGCGCCCCCCGCAATAATAACGGCGCCAATTTCGGCCAGGCTGGCAACCGCAACCGCATTAACATTGCCCATAACGGTTACCCAGGCACAGCCGGCCGGCGCTTTGCCCATCACCAAGCTTAGCAGGTCGCAGCAGTACACGCCGGTAATATCTTTTTCGGGCTGCGGCAGGCAAACCGCTTTTACGCCGGGTAAATTTTTAAGGTTGGTTGCTTTCAATTCTCTCACCCTTTTTTAATTTTTAACCGCCCGGCCTAAAAGCCTTAGGTCGCCCGGCGGTGCGCATTGGGGGTTGCGGGGCTTAGCACAGGTTTTTGGCGCATAGGGAAAATTTTTTTTGCGTTTTAAATTTGCGTTTTAAATTTGCATTTAAAATGTAGCAAAACAGCGGCAAGAACAGCCGCGGCCTAAAGCCAAAGGCTTGTAGTACTTGCCGGTTTAAATGGCGTTTAAGTCGCTTGAAATTTGGTGCAGGTAGTTTTTTAAAAGGTGAATACAATCTCGCTCGTTGGCGTCGCCCCGCACAACATCCTCGGCTAAGGCCTTGCAGGTCGGCGCCCCGCAGGAGCCGCAATCCAACCCCGGCAAACGCGCGGCAATGGTCTCTACCTTTTGTAAAATTTCCATGCTCTCCTGCAGGGTAGAGCCTAAGCGGAACACCGGCTCAAATTTAATTTTTTTCGTCCAGTAGGCGTTGGCGGCATTGGCCCCGTTTAGGTGCGCGCCGGCTACCGGCATATATTTTCGCAAAAGCTTTAGCTTGGTTTTGGCAACATAGGGGTTTTCTACCTGCAGCACGCCGCCTACGCAGCCGCCGGTGCAGGCGTCAATTTCAATAAAATCAAGGCCGTGAATTTTGTTGTCCTCTAAATCCTCTAACACGCCAATGGCGTTATCAATGCCGTCTACGGCAATGTAGCTGTCGGTTAAAAGGCCGGCAACCTCACCGCCGCTGTACCCCCAGCTAATGCCAATTTTGCCCGCAATTTTTAAATCCTTTTCGGCGTCGTCGGCGTTCATAAGCGGCAGCAGCGCCGTGTAAACCTTTTTAACGGCCAATACGCGGTCGATTTCGCTTTTTTCAATACAGAGCGGATCTTGTACATAGGTTACCTTAGCCGGGCAGGGCGAAATAAAGAAAATGCCAATTTCCTCCCGCTTTAGACCGGTTTTTTGCATGGCGCGACGCGCCGCTACGCGGGCGGCCAACTCTACCGGCGGCAAAATGGGCAGCAGCCGCTCTAACAGCGCCGGAAACCGCACCCGTATTAACCGGGTTACCGAGGGGCAGGCCGTGCTGATAAACGGCTTGCCGTTTGGGTGGTTTGCAATGTATTGCCGGCTAAGCTCCGAAACAATTTCGGCCGCCGCGGCAACCTCTAAAACATCGTTAAAGCCAAGCTTTAGCAGGGCGCTTAAAATAATATTCGTGTCGGTAATGTTGTTAAACTGGGCGTAAAAGCTGGGGGCCGGCAGGGCAACCGTGTAGGCGTAGTTTTGCAGGGTCTCCAGCCCGTCATACCGCGTTTTTTTGGCGTGGTGTGGGCAAACCCGAACGCATTCGCCGCAATCAATACAAAATTCTTTAATAATGTGGGCCTTGCGCCCCCGCACGCGAATGGCGCCGGTTGGGCAGTGCTTAATGCAGTTAATGCAGCCCTTGCATTTTTCGGGGTCTAAGTAAACCGAGTGTTGAAAGGTCGACATCGTTTATCCCGCCTTATATGTTAACTTTCATGCGAATGGTGGTGCCTTTACCAACGGCTGTTTCAATTTGCATATCGTCGGTGTATTTTTTCATATTGGGCAGGCCCATTCCGGCGCCAAAGCCCAGCGCGCGAATATTCTCCGTAGCGGTGGAATACCCCTCCCGCATGGCCTTTTCTACATCGGCAATGCCGGGCCCGTGGTCCGAAAGGGTAATGCGAATTACCGCAGGGTCAATTTCAACATCAATGGTGCCGCCCCCGGCGTGAATCACCAGGTTAATTTCCCCCTCGTACAGGGCAATGGCAACGCGGCGAACGGTGTTGGGGTCATACCCCAACTGCTTTAAGGTGGCCTTTACCTTGCCCGAGGCCTCGCCCGCACGGGTAAAATCCTCGCCCGAAACATCAAAATGCAGCTTCATCATACACATTGGTTGGCACCCCCGCGCAGTCCGCTTTCGTACAACATGCCGCAGGCGGTAAACATTCGCAGGGTGGTGGTCAGCAGTACAATGCCCTTTTCCCGCGCCAAGGCAATCATGGCCTCATCCGGCTGCTTGCCGCGCACAAAGCAAATGCAAATAATATCCATCATTTCGGCGGTGCGAATAACTTGCGGGTTGCAAAGCCCCGTTATTAAAACCGATTGATCTTTCACAAAAGCTAAAACATCGCTCATCATATCCGAGCCGCAGGCGTTATGCACCTGTTTTTTCAGCGCATCGCCGCAGCAAATTACCGTTGCGTTTAAAACATTTTTTACATCTGCAATCGTCATTTTAAAACCCCCGTTTTGTTTTTATTTTAACATAAATGGCTCCCGCTTGCAAGCGGTATTGTTGCAGTGCTGCCGAAAAGTTTAAAAGCCTAAAGGCTTAACGCTTTCCGGCCTGTTGTCTGCTGTGAATAAATGCAGATCCGCCGGTTTGCCGGTTGTAAAAATAGCCGCCGCCCCGCCGGCTTGTCAACTGTGAAAATAGCCGCCGGCCCGCCTGGACCAAAAAACAAAAGCTTAGCGGCGCCCGGTATGGGCGTTGGTGTCCGGTATGGGTGTTGGTACCCGGCGCAGGTGTTTACCCCAGGTGGTGCAGTGGCCTTAGGGCAAAAAAACAGCAGAGCGTTAGGGCTTGACAAGCGGGCATGACCGTGCTACAATAAAGAAACAAATGTTGCGCTACAATTGTTTCTTCATTTTTGCCGCAGGAACTTTTAGCCCTAAAGTGCTGAACGCAGTTAAAACTAAAACAAAACAGCTAAAAACCGCCGCAAGCCCGGAACAAGAGCCGCTTGGCGCTAAAAAGCTTGGCGCCGCTAAAAAATTGCCGGTTTTGTGGCGCTAAAAAAGGGGGGAGGCTTATGCCGCGACAGTTTTTATTTACCAAAGAGCAGATTGCAGCCGCCGCCTTGCAGCTGGTGCGGGAGCAGGGGGCAAAAGCCTTAACGGCCCGTGCGCTCGGGCAGCGGTTGGGCTGCTCCTCGAAACCCATATTTAGTTTATTTGAGAATATGGCTCAGGTGCAGCAAGCGGTGCTCACGGCTGCAAACGGCGTGTATCAACAGGCGTTAAAGCAAAGCATGGCTGCCGGAAAATACCCGCCCTACAAGGCCAGCGGCATGGCCTACATTCAATTCGCGCGGGAGGAAAAAGAGCTGTTTAAGCTGCTGTTTATGCGGGATCGCAGCGGTGAGACGGTGCGGGAAAATAAAGAGGAGCTGCGCCCGCTGCTGAACCTGCTGCAAAAAAATTTAAATCTTAGCGAGCAGCAAGCCTATTTGTTTCACCTGCAAATGTGGGTTTATGTACACGGCATTGCCACCATGGTTGCCACCAACTACTTAAATTGGGACGACGCGTTTGTAAGCGGCGTGCTGACAAACGCCTATTTGGGGCTGAAAAGCTGCACAGAAAAAGGGGGAAGCAAAGCATGAAACCGGCTATTGAAACCAAAAATTTAACTAAAAGGTACAAAGATGTTACCGCCGTAGACGCGCTGAACCTTACCGTTGAAAAGGGGGAGCTTTTTGCACTGCTTGGGGTAAACGGCGCCGGCAAAACAACTACGGTTAAACTGCTTTGCGGCCTGTTAAAGCCAACCAAGGGGGAGGCCTTTTTGCAGGGGTACAGTATTTTAACAAGCACGGCCGGGGTTAAAAGCATAATTGGCGTTTCCCCGCAGGAAACGGCCGTTGCCCCCAATTTAACCGTGCGGGAGAATTTAATGCTAATGTGCGGGGTGCACGGCTTTAGCAAGGCGCGGCAGCGGCAAAAAACGGCCGAGCTTTGCGAGCGGCTTGGGCTGGCACCGGTTGCCGCTAAAAAGGCGGGCCGGCTTTCGGGCGGGTGGCAGCGCCGGTTAAGCATTGCCATGGCCTTGGTAACCGAGCCCGAAATTTTGTTTTTAGACGAGCCCACTTTGGGGTTAGATGTTTTAGCCCGCAGCGAGCTTTGGGATCTTATTTGCGCTTTAAAGGGCAAGGTGACGGTTGTACTTACCACCCATTATATGGAGGAGGCCGAATTTTTAGCCGACCGGGTGGGCGTAATGAAAAACGGCCGTTTGCTGCAAACCGGCACGGTTTTAGCCCTGAAAGAGCAAACCGGAGCGCCGAATTTAGAGGCTGCGTTTATTAAAATTGTAAAGGGGGATTAAAAATGCGACTTTGGAGTTTTAGCACGCGAACGGCAAAGGAAATTTGCCGCGACCCGCTGACCGTGGCGTTTGGCCTGGGCTTTCCGGTTATTTTACTGCTGCTGCTTTCGGCCATTCAGGCCAATGTGCCGGTAAGCCTTTTTGAGCTAAAAAGCCTAACCCCCGGCATTACCGTATTTGGCCTGGCATTTATAACGCTTTTTTCGGCAACCCTAATTGCGAAGGACAGGGAAAGCGCCTTTTTACAGCGCCTTTACACCACGCCACTTACCGCACCGGAATTTATTTTGGGCTACGCCTTGCCCATTTTGCCAATTGCCCTGCTGCAAGGGGTAATTTGCTATTTGGTTGCCGCCGTTTTGGGGCTTAAAATTACGCTGCAGGCCGTTTTGGCCGTGCTGCTTTTGCTGCCCTCGGCCGTGTTTTTTATTGCCCTTGGGCTGCTGTGCGGCAGCATTTTTAGCGTAAAGCAGGTGGGTGGAATTTGCGGGGCGCTGCTAACAAACCTTACGGCCTGGCTTTCGGGTGTGTGGTTTGATTTAAATCTGGTGGGCGGCGCATTTAAAAGGGTTGCCGAGGTGCTGCCCTTTGTGCACGCGGTAGAGCTGGAGCGCGCAGTGCTTAGCAATAACCTGGCCGGTGTTTTTCCGCACCTTTGGTGGGTTTTGGGTTACGCCGCGCTTACCGGGTTTTTGGCGGTTTGGGCCTTTTTGCACCGAATGAAAAAATAACCAGGCAAAGCCGCTGCGCAAAAAACAAGGGCCAAGCGCGGCGTAAATGTTGCCGAAAATTTAAGTTTGGGTTTATTCATAACTGTATTGTTCTTTTAGGAGGAAAATTAAATGAAAAAACAGGTAAGCCTTTCTATTGGGGCGCTGCAAAAAAAGTACGGCGACCAAAAAGCGCTTGAAATTGCCGCACGCATTGGCGTTGACGCGGTTGATTTTGATTTGTGCGGCGCACAAAACGATTACCGAACCCCGAATTCCCTTTACAGCAAAGGGCCGCAGGCGGTTTTGGAATACTACACCGCGTTAAAAAAGTTTGCGCAAAAAAACGGTATTTTTATTGGGCAAACCCACGGTAAAATGTCTGGCTTTGTAAACCGCCCGGCCGAGGACGACGCTTTGGTAAAAAACACCGAGCTGGATTGCCTGGCCACCGCCGCTTTAGGGGCAGGGGTTTGCGTGGTGCATAACGCAACATCCATTTTTTTAGGGCCCAACCCCGAGCCGGCGCTCATGTACCGTTTAAGCTACGAGCTGTTTTCCCGCACGGTTCCCTTTGCCTTAAAAAACGGCATTAAAATTGCTACCGAAACCTTTGGGGACGCCGTAAAGTATTCAGCCTGCGACTTTTTTGGCAATTTTTCGGCCTTTGAAAAGGCCTACCTTGACATTGCAAGCCGGCCGGAATTGCGGGAAGGCTTTACCGTTTGTGTAGATACCGGGCACAGCAACAAAGCCATGCGGTACGGCAACCCCACCCCGGCCAATGTTATTCGAAAGCTTGGCAAGGCGGTTACGGTGCTGCATTTAAACGATAACGATACTTTTACCGACCAACACAAAATTCCGAAAACCGGCTGCATAGATTGGGAGGATGTTTTTAACGCGTTAGACGAAATTGGTTACAACGGCATTTATAACATGGAGTTAAACCTTAGCCATTTTGGCAGCGATTTTTTGGTAGAAACGGCCGAATTTGCTGTTAAGGTTTTAAAGTATATGCTAAAACAGCGGTACGAATAACCGGCCGCCCGGGCACTGCAAAAAGGCCCGGGCGGCTTGGCGCTTAAAGGGCTCAAAAGGGGCAAACGGGCGCCCCGCAAGATTTTTACAAAATTTAAGTAGCAATTGCGGCGCAAATGTTGTATAATAATGCTGTATATTATTTCAAGGAGTAAACAGCAGTTTATGGATCAGGCACATATTCGTAATTTTTGCATTATTGCCCACATTGACCACGGAAAATCTACCCTGGCCGACCGGCTGATCGAGCTTACAAAATCGGTTGAACAGCGGGAGATGGAGGACCAGATTTTAGACAGCATGGATTTAGAACGGGAGCGCGGCATTACCATTAAGGCGCACCCACTTACCTTGTATTACACCGCCCAAAACGGGGAGGAGTACGAGTTTAATTTAATTGATACCCCCGGCCATGTAGATTTTAACTACGAGGTTTCTCGCTCGTTAGCGGCGTGCGAGGGGGCTATTTTGGTGGTAGACGCCTCGCAGGGGATTGAGGCTCAAACGCTGGCCAACACCTACCTTGCCATTGACCACGACTTAGAGCTGCTGCCGGTGATTAACAAAATTGACCTGCCCAGCGCCGAGCCGGAACGGGTGCGCCAGGAAATTGAGGATGTTATTGGTATTCCGGCCGATGAGGCGCCGCTGGTTTCGGCCAAAACGGGGCAGAATGTGGAACAGGTTTTAGAACAGCTGGTGCGGGTAATTCCCGCCCCAAAAGGGGACGCCAACGCACCGCTGACCGCCTTGATTTTTGACTCTTACTACGACCCCTACAAGGGCGTTATTGTTTATTTTCGCGTGGTAAGCGGCAGTTTGCGCCCCGGCCAAACGGTTAAAATGATGGCGACCGGCGCCGAATTTAATGTGGTAGAAATTGGGCGAAAAATGGCAACCAGCATGGTGCCGTGTAAAGAGCTAAGGGCCGGCGAGGTTGGCTACCTGGCCGCCGCCATTAAAACGGTAAGCGAGGCCCGTGTGGGCGATACCATTACCCTTAGTGAAAACCCCGCCCAGCAGCCGCTGGCCGGCTACCGCAAGGTAAACCCGGTTGTTTTTTGCGGCATTTACCCGGCCGACGGCGCCCGCTACACCGATTTAAGAGAGGCGCTGGAAAAGCTGCAGCTTAACGACGCCTCGCTGCTGTTTGAGCCGGAGACCTCTAAAGCCTTGGGCTTTGGCTTTCGGTGCGGCTTTTTGGGGCTGCTGCACATGG
>URRK01000020.1 GCA_900550315.1 uncultured Oscillospiraceae bacterium
GCGTTGGTAAAACCGCGGTGGTAGAGGGGCTGGCCCAAAAAATTGCCGCGGGCGATGCGCCGGAGCTGCTGAAAAATAAACGCCTGATTGCGCTGGATTTAACCGGCATGGTAGCCGGCACTAAATATCGCGGCGATTTTGAGGAGCGCATTAAAGCGATTATAGACGAGGTTTGCGGCGCCGATGATGTTATTTTGTTTATTGACGAGGTACACACCATTGTAGGTACCGGCTCGGCCGAAGGCTCTACCGACGCGGCGAATATTTTAAAGCCCTCGTTAGCGCGTGGCGAGCTGCAGGTAATTGGTGCTACCACACTGGCTGAATACCGCAAGAATATTGAAAAGGACGCCGCTTTGGAGCGCCGTTTTCAACCGGTAACGGTAGGGGAGCCCAGCGAGGAGGATAGCCTGGCCATTTTAAAGGGCCTGCGCGACCGCTATGAGGCGCACCACAAGGTAAAATATACTAATGAGGCGTTAGAGGCCGCCGTGAAGCTTTCCAGCCGCTATATTTCCGACCGCTATTTACCGGATAAAGCTATTGACTTAATAGACGAGGCCGGTTCAAAGGTGCGCTTGCGCACGGTTGCCGAGCCGCAGGATATTAAAAGCTTAGAGCAGCAAATTAAAGAGTTGGAACAGCAAAAATCGAAGGAAATTAACAACCAAAACTTTGAAAAAGCCGCCGAACTGCGGGATCGTGAGCAAGCCTTAAAGGCCGAACTAACCGAAAAACGCACCCAATGGCAGCAAAGCCCGGATAACGCCGGCCGCACCGTAACGGCCGAGGATATTGCCCAAATTGTTTCAAAATGGACGGGGATTCCCACCGGGCAGCTAACCGAAAGCGAAAGCGAACGGCTTTTAAAGTTAGAGGAGGTTTTGCACCAGCGCATTATAGGGCAGGATGAGGCCGTAACCGCCGTTGCCAAGGCTATTCGCCGCGGCCGTGTAGGGCTAAAAGACCCCAAGCGCCCCATTGGTTCGTTCATCTTTTTAGGGCCTACCGGCGTTGGTAAAACCGAGCTGTGCAAGGCGCTTGCCCAAACCATGTTTGGTACCGAGGATGCTATGATCCGGCTGGATATGTCGGAATATATGGAAAAGCACACCGTTTCTAAAATTGTGGGTTCGCCCCCCGGATACGTTGGGTTTGAGGAGGGCGGCCAACTAACCGAAAAGGTGCGCCGCAAGCCCTACAGCGTTATTTTGTTTGATGAAATTGAAAAGGCCCACCCGGATGTTTTTAACATTCTGCTGCAGATTTTGGAGGATGGCATTTTAACCGACAGCCAAGGTCGCCGGGTAGATTTTAAAAACACGGTAATTATTATGACCTCGAACATTGGCGCGCGGCTGATTACCGACAAAACCGTTTCCTTTGGCTTTACCGCCGAGGGTGAGCGGCAGGAGGACGCCGATGTACGCGAAAAGGTTTTGGGCGAGCTGCGCCAGGCCTTTAAACCCGAATTTTTAAACCGTGTGGATGACATTATTGTGTTCCACAAGTTAGAAAAAACGGATATTGAGCATATTGCCGAAAAAATGCTGCAAGAGCTGGCCGGCCGTATGAAAGGGCTGGATATTACCGTAAGCTTTACCCCGGCAGCCGTTTCGGCCATTGCCGACGCAGGGTTTGATAAGCTTTACGGCGCCCGCCCGCTGCGTCGAGCCATTCAGTCTAAAATAGAGGACCCGCTGAGCGAGCTGATGTTAGACCGTACCATAGCGGCCGGCAACACCGTTTGCTGCGATTTTAAAGAGGGCGCCTTTACCTTTGAAAAAGAGCAGCCAGCCCAGGGCAGTGAGCCAGCCGAACCAAAGCCGCAGGAATAATTTAGCCAAGCTATTGGTTGAATAGAAGACTAATTTACAGCTTAGCGAAAGGGCTGTAAAACTGCTGAATGAAATGCCCAAACAATTAGCAAACAAAAGGCAAGGCTTAGCAAAATAGCTAAGCCGAATTTTGGCAAAACAAAAGGGCCGCCGGATAAAACCGACGGCCCTTTCTTAATGCCTTTAACAAATTGCCGCAACAAAATTACCCCTAAGGTAATTCTGGCAGAATACCTGTATATAAATGGCCAAGCAGCGCAATATAATTATTGCTGCTCCTCTTTCATTTTTGCAAAGCATTCGCTGCAATATACCGGGCGATCGTCACGCGGTGCAAAGGGGATTCTTGCAACACCGCCGCAAGCAGCACAAACGGCCTCATGCATCTCACGCGGAGCGCGGCTGGCATTTTTGCGCTTGTCACGGCATTCCTTGCAACGCTGCGGCTCATTTACAAACCCTTTGGATTCAAAGAATTCCTGCTCACCTGCGGTGAATACGAATTCTGCTCCGCAATCCTTGCATACGAGTGTCTTGTCTTCAAACATTTTTAGTACCTCACTTGACTGTATTTGTTTTTGCCCCGGACGGAATCGCACCGACATCTTTGCAAACAACGCTCTGCTAATTTAAGCTACACGGGCATATATTTAAGTAGGGGCAAGCCCCAAGGTTACCGAAATAATAGGCAACAGGTTACCGGGTTTACGGTTTATTGGCGCCAAGCCTAAACCAAACCAACTGAACTGTTTGGCCGCCGGCAGACTATTTACTGGGTAAGCCGGCGCAGCTTTGCGCGAATACGCTGCAAAGCGTTATCTACCGATTTGGCGGGTTTTTGGTGCTTTTCGGCAATGGCGCGGTAGTCAAGCCCTTGTAAATAATCGGTTAAAACCTGCTTTTCAAAAGGGGAAAGCGCCTTTTGCAGTTTTTGCTTTAGGGCTAAGTAGCTTTCCTTGGCAATGTAGGCCTGCCCGGGCTGCATTTGCGTTTCGGCCGCAATGGTTTCGCAGTCGTAAAGAATGCAACTTTGCGGAACGGCGCCTTTTTTGGTTTTGCTGCGCAGCAGGGTAATTAAAAGCCGGCGCATACAAAGGTAGCAAAAGGGAGAAAAGGTTGCGCCTGCGGTAGAATGAAAGGTGTCAATTGCTGTAAAAAAGCCAATGGTGGCTTCTTGAATTAAATCATCAAAATCGTACCCTAAGCCCTGAAAGGGGTAGACCATAGAGCGGATTTTTGGCAAATAGCGGGCGTACAGGGCGTTAAATGCGCCGCTTTGACCCTGTTTTACCAGCCCAACCAGCTGTTCGTCGGAAAAATTTGAAAACGCCGTTGCGCTATTTTCAAAAGAATTGTTCATTGCAGTATAAAAAACACAAACCTTTAAAACTTTCTTTTAGTTATTCTAACACATTTTTTTAGGTCTGTCAAGCAAAATGTTGACAGTTGCACAAAAATCGGCTAAAATAGAAAAGGAGATATTTAAGAACGCGGCCTTAAATATTTTTAGCCCTGCCGCGTAAAAATTTTGCAGGAGGCAGTTTATGGAAACGATTTTAAAAACCTACGATCGCTGGCTGAAAGAGGCAACCGCCGACCCGGATTTAATTACCGAGTTAAAAGCCATTCAAGGTAAGGATAACGAAATTGAAGATAGATTTTACAAAAGCTTAGAATTTGGCACGGCCGGGCTGCGCGGCGTAATTGGGGCCGGCACCAACCGCATGAATGTTTACACGGTTGGCTGCGCAACGCAGGGCCTGGCCGAGTACGTTAAGCAGCAAAACCCTAACGGAAAGGTTGCCATTGCGTACGACAGCCGTATTAAGTCTGAGCTGTTTGCCCGCCACGCCGCCACCGTTTTTGCCGCAAACGGCCTAACGGTTTACATTTACCCCGAGCTGGCGCCAACGCCAATGGTTTCGTTTGCCATTCGGTACTTTAAATGCAACACCGGCGTTGTTGTAACCGCCAGCCACAACCCGGCCGAGTACAACGGCTACAAGGCCTACGGGCCGGATGGCTGCCAGTTAAACTTAGAGGCCAGCGCCGCCGTGTTAGACATTATTAAAAAAGTTGATTTGTTTGACGGCGTAAAGACCTGCGATTTTGACGAAGCGGTAAAAGCCGGAAAAATTAACTTTATTGGGCAGGATGTTGTAAACGCTTATTTAGACGCGGTTTTTGCCCAATCGGTTGCCGACAGCAGCTACCATTTTGAAAACTTAAAAATTATTTACACCCCCCTGCACGGCAGCGGCAACAAGCCGGTACGCGCCATTTTAAAGCGCCTTGGCGTGCAAAATGTTACCGTGGTAAAAGAGCAGGAGCTGCCAGACGGCAATTTTCCAACGGCGCCGTACCCCAACCCCGAAATTCGCCAGGTGTTTGAGGTTGGCCTAAAGCTGGCTGAGCAGCAAAAGCCGGACCTTTTAATTGCCACCGACCCGGATAGCGACCGCATGGGTATTGCCGTGCGCCAAAATGGGGAATATGTTTTAATGACGGGCAACGAGGTTGGCATTTTAATGCTAAACTACCTGCTGGCCCGCCGCAGCGAGCTGGGAACATTGCCGAAAGACCCCATTGCCGTTACCACCATTGTTTCTACCAAAATGGTGCAAAAAATTGCCGCAAATTACGGCTGCGAGCTAAAAGAGGTGCTAACCGGCTTTAAATTTATTGGCGAGCAGATTTTGCTGTTAGAGCAAAAGCACGAGGAAAACCGTTTTATAATGGGCTTTGAGGAAAGCTACGGCTATATGGCCGGCTCCTATGTGAGGGATAAGGACGCAGTAGTGGCCTCTATGCTAATTGCCGAAATGTGCTGCTATTATAAAGATCGCGGGCTGACTTTAATTGACCAGCTGAATAAGCTTTACGAGCAGTACGGGCATTATAACAACCGCCAAAAAAGCTTTACCTGCGCGGGTATGGACGGCATGGAAAAAATGGCCGCCGCTTTGGCTAAGCTGCGTAAACATCCGCCGAAAGAAATTGGTGGTTACCCGGTTACCGCCGTTACCGACTACCAAACCTCGCAGTCGGTAGATCTTGCAACCGGTGCCGTTACCCCGGTAACGTTGCCGAAATCCAATGTGATTGCTTACACCCTGCAAGGGGGCAGCACGGCAACGGTTCGCCCTTCGGGCACCGAGCCTAAAATTAAAATTTACATTTCGGCTTTGGCGCAAAGCAGCCAAAAAGCGGCCGAAATTACCGACCAAATTGAGCTGGCTTTGGCCGCGCTGCTTGGACTGTAAAAAATGTAAAAAAATGTCCGAATGGAGCGGAAAGTTGTTTGGCTTTGCGTTACTATGTAGTTATCATTTAGGCCGTTGCATTTTTAAATGTAAAATGCCGGCAATGCAGGAGGTATTTTAAATGAAAATGTTTGGAAAGCTTGGCTTGTTTGCGGGCGGTGTTTTGTTTGGTACCGCAGGCATTAAAATTTTAAGCAGTAAAGACGCCAAAAAGGTTTACACCCACACAACGGCAGCGGCTCTGCGTGCCAAGGAAAGCGTTATGACAACCGTTACCAAGGTACGCGAAAATGCCGATGACATTTTGGCCGACGCCAAAGCAATAAACGAGCAGCGCGCAGCGGCCGAGGAAACCGAAATTGCCGACGCCCCCGACGCAGAATAAAAAATTTACAGCTGCCGACAGTTTTGTCGGCAGCTTTTTCGTAGGGCTTTAAAAATAATTGCTTAGGTAGGCAAAAATTAGGCAAACGGGCATTAAGCAGCCAAAATGTTACAAGCTTGCCCTTAAAGGCAGGCCAAGGGGTGCCAAGCGCCGCAGCGCTTTGCCTTTTTCTTTATTTATGCAGCCTTGCGGTTGCTTTTGTGGGCTACGCAGCCAAAAATGCGGGCCGTACGGTGAACCTAAGCGTTACAAAAAGGGGCGTTGTATTAATGAAGTGTAAAATTTTGCATGAATCTGCCGGGCGTATGCGCGTGCACGCCTGCGGCGGTAAAATGAGCCTGCAGCAGGCCGATGTTTTAGAATATTACTTAGCGGCGGTGCCCGGTGTTACCGGGGTTAAGGTGTTTGACCGCACCGGCGACGCCATTATTTTGTTTAGTGCCCGGCGGGAGGAAATTGTTTTAGCGCTTTCTAAATTCTGCTACCAAAAGTACGCCGGCCTGGTGCCGGAGCATACCGGCAGGGCGCTGAACCGTTCATATCAGGATCAATTAACCTTTACCGTGCTGCGCCGGTTTGCGGGGCAATTGTTTTTGCCGTTTTGGCTTCGGGCGGGGCTGGCTGTGCTGCGCAGCGTGCCCTACCTTTACCGGGGCCTTGCGGCGTTGGCAAAGGGCAAAATTAAGGTTTCGGTGTTAGACGCTACCGCCATTACCGTTTCGCTTTTGCGGGGCGATTTTGGCACCGCCTCTTCTGTAATGTTCCTGCTGAAAATTGGCGAGATCTTAGAGGAATGGACGCACAAAAAATCGGTAGACGATTTAGCCCGTGCCATGTCGCTGAATGTAAAAAAGGTTTGGCTTAGGCGCAACGGGCAGGAGTGCTTAGTGCCCATTACCGAGGTTTTGCGCGGCGACTGCATGATTATTCGTACCGGGAACATGATCCCGCTAGACGGCAAGGTGCAAACCGGCGAGGCAACGGTAAACCAGGCCTCAATTACCGGGGAATCGCTGCCGGTTTTAAAGCGGCCGGGCAACCCGGTTTACGCCGGCACCGTTGTGGAGGAGGGCGAATGTACCGTTTCGGTTGAGCAAACCTCCGGCAGCGGGCGGTACGATAAAATTGTTAAAATGATAGAGGACTCCGAAAAGCTGAAATCAACGGTGGAGGATAAAGCCTCGCATCTGGCGGATAAGCTGGTGCCCTACAGCCTGGGCGGCACGGTGCTGGCCTATTTGCTTACCCAAAACCCCGTGCGGGCTCTTTCGGTATTAATGGTAGATTTTTCTTGCGCGCTAAAGCTTTCCATGCCCCTGGCGGTGCTTTCCGCCATGCGGGAAAGCAGCCGCTACGGTATTTCGGTAAAAGGGGGCCGTTTTTTAGAGGCGGTTGCCGGCGCCAACACCATTGTGTTTGACAAAACCGGTACCCTAACCCGGGCCTGCCCGCGGGTTGCCAAAATTGTTACCTTTAACGGCGAGCAGGAAAATGACGTTCTGTGTCTGGCCGCCTGTTTGGAGGAGCATTACCCCCACTCCATTGCCAACGCCGTAGTGCAGGAGGCCAAAAACCGGCAGCTGCACCACGAGGAGCGCCACTCTAAGGTTGAGTATGTGATGGCGCACGGAATCTCCAGCATTGTAGACGAAAAAAAGGTTGTAATTGGCAGCTACCACTTTGTGTTTGAGGATGAGGGCTGCAAAATTAACGCCGCTGAGCAGGAAAAATTTAACGCCCTGCCAAACGAGTTTTCGCATTTGTACATTGCCGTTTCCGGCGTGCTTTCGGCCGTAATTTGCATTGAGGACCCGCTGCGGGAGGAGGCACCTGCCGTGGTGCGTGCCCTAAAGGCTTTGGGGGTGCAAAAAACGGTGATGATGACGGGGGATAGCGAACGCACCGCCCGCGCCGTAGCAAAAGCGGTTGGGGTAGACGAATACCACGCCGAAGTTTTGCCGGAGGATAAAGCTGAATTTGTCCGTTTGGAGCATCTTGCCGGACGCCGCGTAATAATGATTGGCGACGGCGTTAATGATTCGCCTGCCCTTTCACAGGCCGACGCCGGCATTGCCATGGCCGACGGTGCCGCCATTGCGCGTGAAATTGCCGATATTACCATTTCAGCCGAGGACCTGCGGGCGCTGGTAGCTTTAAAGCAAATCAGCGACGCGTTAATGGTTCGTATTCACCAAAACTACCGGTTTATTATCAGTTTTAACTTCATGTTAATTGTGCTGGGGGTAGCCGGTGTTTTGCTGCCGGCCACCTCGGCGCTGCTGCACAATGTTTCTACCGTTGGCGTTAGCTTAAAAAGTATGACCGACCTGTTAAAAGAGGGCGCAGCGCCAAAAAGCGGGCAAGCAGATCGGCCGGCCGCGGGCAGCATAAAAGCGCCCGCCGCATTGCCGCAGCCCCAAAAGCCCCTTTTGTTAAAATAAGATATTTAATATTCCATTGACAAACGCCTTTTCTAAAAATATAATGTAAAAAATTGTATTTTTAGGGGGCGTTTTTTGTGTATCAAGCTTTTAAACAAGCGCAAAGCTTAACAAATTCAATGACCCTGCGGGAAAAGCTGGGCCAAATTACTCAAACGGTTGCCGGCTACCGCTGTTACCAAAAAAACGGGCAGCAGTTTACCTGGGCGCCGGAGTTTACCAAAACGGTAGAATATTACGGCGGTATTGGCGCCATTAGCGGTCTGCTGCGTTCTGACCCGTGGACAAAGCGGGGCTACGGCAACGGAATAGAAATGGAGCAGCGGGTTGAAATGGCCAACCGCCTGCAAACCTACTTAAAGCAAAACACCCGGCTGGGTATTCCGGCGCTGATTCAAATCGAGGCCTCGCACGGGATGCAGTCTTTGGGCAGCGTTATGTACCCGCTGGGTATTTGCTCGGCCGCCTCTTTTCAACCGGAGCTGTACCAAAGCATGATGCAGCTGGTAGGGCAGGAAATTCGTCAAAGCGGCAACCATATTGCCTTTGTTACCATGATCGATTTAGCGCGCGATCCGCGCTGGGGCCGCAGCGCGGAATGTTTTGGGGAGGACCCTTATTTAGCCTACACCTTTGCCAAAAACGGTACAACCGGGCTGCGTCAGGGCGGCGCCCTGGTTTGCGCCAAGCATTTTTGCGCTGCCGGCTGCACCGAGGGCGGCATTAACAGCGCCGATATTCACATTGGCCCGCGGGAGCTGCACGAAATTCACCTGCCTTCGGCAAAAGGCGCGTTTGAGGCCGGGGCCGAATTTGTTATGGTGGCGTATAACCCTATAGACGGCATTTTGTGCCACACCAACCGGCACCTGCTGCAAACCGTGCTGCGGAAAGAGCTGGGCTTTCACGGCGTAGTTATTTCAGACGGCTGCGGCGTTAGCAGCATTAGCCACAACCTGCGCTGCAGCTACGAAAGCGCCGCCGTTGCCGCGTTAAACGCCGGTATTGAGCTTAGCTTAGAGGATCAGGGCGCCTTTGCCGCCCTGGAGCAAACCGTGCAGCAAAAGCCGGAGCTGGTAGAAAAAATTAACGCCGCCTGCACCCATTTGTTAGAGGCTAAGTTTGAGTGCGGCTTAATGCAGCAACCCCTTACTCAAAGCTTTACGGCCGAGCAGCTGAGCGCTTTGCAAACAAAGCGAAACCAAAAGGCTTACGAAATGGCGGCGCAAAGCGCGGTATTGCTTAAAAATAATAACAATCTGCTGCCGCTAAGTAACCAAACAAAGCTGTGCCTTATTGGCGAAAATGCCGATTCGGTTTACTACCTGCTGGGCGATTATACCTCGGAGCGTAAGCCGCAGGAGGGCGCCAGCCTGCGCCGCGCGTTTGGGGAGCGGTTTAAAAATTTAACCTTTGCAACGGGCTGGCGGTTTAACGGCCAAAACAAAGGGGAGAGCGAGGAAGCACTAAAAGCAGCCGCCCAGGCCGATGTTATTTGCCTTTGCCTTGGCGGCAGCAGCGTGCGCGATTTTGAGGCTGTGCACGCAAAAAACGGCGCCATAGAAAGCAGCACAAACTTTATGGATTGCGGCGAGGGCTGCGATGTTGCCGATTTAAATTTACCGCCCCAACAGCTAAACCTGTTAAGCCGGCTAAAGGCGCTGGGCAAGCCTATTGTTGCGTTGCTAATTCAAGGCCGAGCCTACGCCATTTCGCATGTTGCAGAGCAGGCCGACGCCATTGTGGTAGGGTGGTACCCCGGTCAACAGGGCGGCTACGCCCTGGCCGATGTTTTAACCGGGGCGGTAAACCCCTCGGGCAAGCTGCCGGTTAGTATTCCCGCAAGCGGCAGCGCTTTGCCGGTTTGCTACGACCTTTCAACCGCGAACCGCGGCTATACCAATTTAAAAAATAAGGCCTTGTACCCGTTTGGGTTTGGCCTTTCGTACACGCAGTTTAGTTACCAAAAGCCGGAGCTTGTTTTGGAAAATGATGTTGTAACGGCAACTGTTTTGGTGCAAAATTCCGGCGCTCTTGCGGGCAGCGAGGTGGTTCAGCTTTACGCGCAGGTACACGGCGACGGCGCCTTGCACGGCCGCCGCTTGGTAGGGTACCAAAAGGTGCAGCTGCAGCCGAGCCAGGCGCAAACGGTAACCTTTACCGTGCCGGTTAAAGCTTTAAACCTTTTGCCGCAGGCCGACCCGGCCTTTGACCCCGTTTTGGTAGAATTTTTTACCGGCGGCGGCAGCAATTGCAGCTTGTCCGGCAGCGTAACCATTACGCGGTAATTTGGTTTAGGCCGGCTATTAACCCTGGCCGACAAGGGCTGGCTTAAAGTTTAAAGTATTTCGACCGGCGTTAAAATTTAATATTATATTAAAACGATATTAAAACTAAAACGGCAATCCAAAATTAACAATTTTGGATTGCCGTTATTTTTTTTGCAGTTTAAACAAACCAACGGTTTTGCCGGGGGAGCAATTATTCGGTGCGGTTTGGTTGAAAAGTACAAATTTTTTGTTAGAACAGGTTAAGCAGCGTAAAAACAAAAAAGGCGCTTGGTTCAGCGCCTTTTTTAAAAACCTTTTCGCAGAGTTTTGAACTTTGTACACAAGGATTATAGCACATTACGGTACAAAATTCAATATTTTCAAATAAAAAATCGCAAAAATATGGAAATCATTAGTTTTTTTGCACCCTAAAAGGTTCAGTTTAAACATTTTGCACGAAAAACGGGAGCGAAAATTGCATTTTTCAAAGTTTACGCCGTCAAAAAAGCCGTCACCTAAAAACGGTTTAATGATAAGTTTTAGGAGGAAGTTAAAATGAGTAAAAAAGGTGAAAACATTTATAAAAGAAGGGATGGCCGCTGGGAGGCGCGCTACCCCAAGGAACGCCGGGAAAACGGCACTTTAAAGTACGGCTACTGCTACGCCAAGACCTACGCCGAAGTAAAGCAAAAATTAAACCTGTGCAAGGCCAACTGGCTTAACGGCACGGCCCAATTTAAGCCGGAAAATGGCGTGGTATTTTGGCAGTGCTGCCAAGAATGGCTGCAGTTAAAACGCAGCATAGTAAAGCCCTCTACCTACGCTAAATATCAAACAATATTAAATTGTCACCTTCAACCGGTGTTGGGCAGCCTGCCGCCGCAGCAGCTAACAACCGTAGGGGTAGAGGCGTTTGGTTACAGCCTGCTGCACGAAAAGGGTCTTTCGGCCAAAACAGTGCGAGATATTTTAACCGTGCTTGCGGCAATTTTGCGTTACAGCGCCCAAAAATACCCAGTATTAGGCCGGGTGCAAATGGTTTACCCTAAGGCTAATAAAGGTGAAATGCGGGTGCTTTCTGTTTCCGAGCAAAAACGGTTGGTCGCCTACCTTTTGCAGGGCCTAAACCGTTACAAATTTGCAAGCCTGCTGGCGCTGCTTACCGGCTTGCGCATTGGGGAGGTTTGCGCGTTAAAATGGGGCGACATTAACTTAAAAAAGCGTCTTCTTTGCGTTACGCAAACGGTGCAGCGTTTAAATTGCGGCAACGCCCCTACCAAAACCGCCCTGTGCTTAAGTACTCCTAAAAGCGCAAATTCTTACCGGGAGGTTCCTCTTTGCGGGCTGGCACTGCAGCTTTGTCAGCGTTTTAAAGAAAAGGAAAAATCCGCCTACCTGTTAACCGGCAATCAAAATATTCCAGACCCCAGAACCCTGCAGTACCGGTTTGCAAAATTTGCGTCCGACTGCCATTTGGCGGGGGTGCATTTTCACACCCTGCGGCACAGCTTTGCAACCCGCTGCATAGAGGTAGGATTTGATGTAAAAAGCCTTTCGGAAATATTGGGTCATTCCGGCACACAGCTTACCTTAGAGCGGTATGTACACTCTTCCTTAGAGCTTAAAGCTAAAAATATGAAACGACTGGCCGCAATGGGCTATTAATCGCCGTCAAACAGCGCCGTCGGTTACCCTTTTAAGGCCGGTAAAATAAGGGCTTGGCAAGCCCTTTTCGCCAAGTTCAAAACTCTGCGAAAAGGTTTTGGGTGCCGGCTTATGCGGGGCATTTTGGCCGCAATTGGTAATATTATTGGCCGTTGGCTTGGCGCTATACTTAGTAATTAAGGCAGAATATTAATTTTTTAAAGTGTTTAAAGCTTGTGTGGCGGATTTAAAAGTTTTTAACGGTGAAAAATTACAAAATTACATAAACGGGTAGAGGTACAAATTTCATAAAGGTAAACCGGTTGAAAAGCCGGGGCACAAAGCCAAATGGGTCTAAGGTTTTTAAAACTATGACAGCCGGTTGCTG
Source organism: uncultured Oscillospiraceae bacterium (assembly GCA_900550315.1). Lineage (GTDB taxonomy): Bacteria > Bacillota > Clostridia > Oscillospirales > Acutalibacteraceae > UMGS1279. The sequence continues at coordinate 12,230 of URRK01000020.1, forward strand.
TTGGCAAATGGGCCAACAAAAATGAGCAAGCTTGCGCTTGCACCGCTGCCGGTTGCCTTGCAATGCGGCAGTTTTTTATTTTGCAGTTTTATTTGTTTATTTTTAAAGGTAAGGTAGAAAGGAGGGGGCCTTATGCACGCCGAAAAACAAAACAAAGCGTTAAAAACGGTTATTGTAATTTTAGCTATTTTGCTGGGCGTTAGCCTGGCGGCCCTTGGCGCGTTGTTGGTATACCGGCACACGCAATCTGCCCGGCCGGCTGCAGTGGTAAGCAACAATTACATTTCGCCCGAGGGCGGGCAGGCTAATAGTTCCTCTTTACCCTTGACGGGAGGGGCGCAAAACGGCGGTAATGCTTCCGGCAGAAATATTCAAAGCGGCAGTACCCAGGGCGGCAATGTTCAAAGCGGCAGCTCGTTTGCGGCAACCGGCAACGCTGTTGAGCTGGCCTTAAACCAAAGCAATGGCCGGGCGGCGGTGCCGTTTGTAGCGCAAAACCTTTTCCCGGGCGATGAAATTGCCAAAGCCTATACGGTAACGGTTTCGCACCAAAAAAAGGTAACGGTACATTTTGGGGTAACCGTAAAAAAAGGCGGCGAAAAGCTGGCCGAGGCCTTGTGCTTAAAGGTAGAACTGGCAAACACCGGCAAGGTTTTGTACAACGGCCCCTTTGCCGGTGCCCCGGCGCAGTGCAGCACCGAGCTTGCACCGGCAGCCCAAAACACCGCCGAACCGCTGCAGTATTGCCTTACCGTTTACCTGCCAACCGCAACCGGCAACGCGTACCAAAGCTTAAATTTAACGGCCGATTTTAATTGGTGGGTAGAAAACCCGGGCGACCTTGGCCCAGCCCCGAAAACCGGGGATCTTACGCTGCTTTTGCCGTGGCTGCTCATAGCGGCTGTAAGCGGCGCGACCCTTGTGCTGCTTGCGGCGCGCCGTAAAAAAGGAGGGCAAAAATGAGGCAGAGCAAAACCCAAAAACGCCTAACCGGCGGCATTGTAACCGTAGTTGCCTTGGCGGTTTGCCTGGTTATTACAACCTTTGCGTTGGTTTACACTTCGGTTTCGGTGCAAAACAATTTGTTTGGCACCGGCAATGTAAGCATTAATTTAAACAACGGTAAGCCCGTTATTTCCGAGAACGAATTTTTGTTTGAACCTGGTATGACGGTGCAAAAAAACTTTTTTGTAGAAAACACCAGCAGCGGCGATGTTTATTATAAGCTGTATTTTGAAAATGTAAGCGGTGGCCTTTCAACCGTTTTGCGGGTAACGCTGCAAAGCGGCCAAACGGTTCTTTACAGCGGCACCGCAGCCGAGCTAAGCCAAGAAAACGCCGCCGTAGCCAACGATGTTTTAAAAATTGGCCAGCGCAGGCAGCTAACCGTTACCTTTTATTTTCCACCCGAAAACGGAAACAGTGCTGCCGGGCAAAACTTGCTGTTTAACCTTTGCGCAAAGGCAGTGCAAACAAAAAACAATTCGCAAAAAATGTTTTAAGGGTAAAAGGGAGCGTGTATGGTTTGAGGTTTTTAAAAACAGAACACTGCGTTTGTTGCGGCCGGGAAATTCAGTGCTCTCGGGACCTTAACATAGCCAAGCGGGAGCATTACATTGAGGGGTGCGGGCAGCTGTGCCGCGATTGCTATTTTAAGCTGTACATTCGCCCCGAAAACGCCGAGGCCCCAAAAATATCTAACGAGGGGTTAAAAATTTTGCTGGCGCTTTCCCGCAAGTAATTGATAAGGGAGAATGTTAAATTGAAAGTATTAAAAATTCTGCGCACGGTGTTTATGTGGCTGTTTGTCGCTATCGGTCGCATTCCGGATA
>URRK01000021.1 GCA_900550315.1 uncultured Oscillospiraceae bacterium
GTGGTGGTGGGGCGGGTGGCGCCGGGCGCCGACCAGTAGGTATAGTTGTCGTACGCCGGGGCATTCAGCGACTGGGCCGAAGCTGTTATTCCGCAAACCGGAACCAGCGTTAGCAAAACCAGCAGGAGAGAAACAAATAGGCGTAAACTGCTTTTTGCAAAGCTTTTTTTCATTGAATAATCCTCCTCCTGCTTTATTTAATACCGGAACTACTCATGGTTTGGGTAACGCTGCTTTGCGAAACTAAGTAAACCAGAATAGGCGGAATCATCATAATAACGGTAATGGCCATGGCACAGCCCTGGCGGGTAATACCGCCGCCCGCAACGGTAGAGGCGGCAAAGGGCAGGGTTTTTAGCTGCTCGCTGAAAATGGTACCGCCCGGCTGAATAGCCCACAGATCGCGGAAAGAAAACAGCGTTAAAGTTAACCACGCCGGCTTTACAATTGGCATTGCAATTTGCCAAAAGGTGCGAACGGTGCCAGCACCGTCAATCCGCGCCGCCTCAATCAAAGCGTCTGGAACATTGGTATCCATAAACTGCTTCATAAGGAATACGCCCATGGACGACGGAATAGCCGGTAAAATGTAGATCCAGTAGGTGTCGATCATTCTAAAGGCCGAGTAGATTAAGTAACGCGGAACCGCCAGCGTGTAGGCGTTGTACAACAGCGAGAACTGAACCAGCGCAAAAATAACCTTTTTGCCTTTAATGTCGGTCTTGGCTAAAACATAGGCCGCCATGGAGGCAACAATTACATGTAAAAAGGTTGTAACCACACTGATAAACACGCTGTTAAACGCGTAACGGGAAAGCGGAACCGCCAAGTTATCCAGCAGGCTGGGCAGGGTGGTGTAGCTTTCTACCGTTGGATTTACCACATAAAACTTAGGGGGGAAGATAAGCAGCTCATCCAGCGGTTTAAAGGAAGTAATGATGCAGTAGATCATTGGCAGAATTGAAAACGCACCGAACAGCAGCAAAATAATGGTGTATATGGCATTACCGCCGCGGGTGCGGGTGTAACGCTTGTATTGATCTCGCCGGGAAGCCTTTAAACGCAGCTTTTGCATTTTGGCTTGATCTTTTTTAGATAACGTTGATGTAGCCTGCATTTTTTTACCTCCCCGCCATATTTACAAGCTTACCCAGCAGTTCCTTGGTTAAGGACATTAGGATAAACAGGATAACCGAAAGTGCAGCAGCATAGCCCATTTCGTAACGGGAAGTACCAACATCGGTAATCAGTGAAACAATCGTATCGGCCGCGTAGTTTACGCTGGGGTAACCGCACAGCGCAATGGGCACCGCGCTAATAGAGAAGGCCGACTGAATTTGCATGACAACGCCGAACATCATAATATTTTTCATAGACGGAATGGTTATGTACCACAGCTCGTGCCAACGGTTACGCACGCCGTCAATTGCGCCGGCCTCGTAAAGCTCGGGGTTTACATTTTGCAAACCGGAAATGTTGGAAAGGAAAGTAACGCCCATGCTCATCCACAGCTGCACCGCGCAAATAATGGGCAGCATGTAGCTGGCGTTTTTCAGCCACTGCACCGGCTCTACAATTAAGCCCAAAGAAAGCAGTGTGCTGTTAATGTAGCCGTAAGCGTCACCGCTGAATAAAATTTGCCAAATAAAGTAAACGTTACCGGCCAGTGCGGGGGAATAAAACAGGAAGGAAAGCACGGTACGGGTCTTAGGCCCAAATTCGTTTACCATCCAGGCCAGCATAAAGGCCAGCAAAAAGCCTATTGGGCCGGTTACAATTGCCAGGGTTAAGGTGTTGCTTAACGCCTTGGGGAAAACATCGTCCTGCACAAAAATGCGCATATAGTTATCCAGCCCGGCAAAACGGGGTAAGGATACGGCGTCGAAATCAAAAAAGCTTAGAACGACCGAGCTTAAAACCGGCAAAATGGTAAAAAGCGCAAACAGCAGGAAGAACGGCGCCAGCATTATGTAATACGGCGCGTTGTTCTTAAAGCCCTTGTCCCTTTTTTTGCCCAGCTCGGGAATGCTGTCAGCTGTAATGTTAGAATTAGTCATTTTCTGCATACCCATCCTTACTGTACATGATACTGCTCACGCTTGCGCGTAATTTCCTGATCGGCAATATCAGACCATTTGATGATCATATCTTTTGCATTCTCAGAGTTGTTTACAACATTCCAATAGGCTTGGTCAATACTACGGGAGGTGTAGTAGCTGCCGGGCAGCTCGGGCACCTCTTGCAGCTTCGACCATTGCGAAAGCAGTGCGTTTAGGCTGTCTTTATCCCAGCCCATACCTTTAAACGCCTCTACATTAGAGGTGGGAACACGGCCGGCAACGCCTAAAATAGATTCGCAGTTATTGGAGTAGCTCAGCTGCGTATCAGCAGAGGTCCACCATTTTAAGAATTCCCAGCCGCCCACTTTATTCTTGGAGATTTTTAAAATACCGCAGCCGGTGCCGGAGCCTGCCTGAACATTTTTAATGGTGCCGTCGGCCTGCTGAAAGCCCGGAATGGGAACCATTTTCCACTTGTTGGTAATTTCGGGCGCGGCCAAGGTTAGGTTAATGTACAATGTGTAGTTTTGAATACCAAGCGGCATGGTGCCGGTACGGAACCGGTTAAAGAAGTCGGCCGTTACGGGGAACTTGTACTCGGTGTAAAAATCCGTCCAGAATTGGAAGGCCTTAATGCCCTCCGGCGTGGTCATGGTGGTTTTGGTTAAGCCGTCGTCGTAAAGCTTGCCGCCCATTTGCATAAGCAGACTGGGGTAAATGCTAAGCGAGCCAACGCCGGCATTTACCATGGCGGCCGTTGTAATTTGGGTGTAGGGCAGGCTGGCCTGCAGCTTATTGCGGTACAGCACCGAGGATACCTGAATAAACTCATCCCATGTAGTGGGAACTTTTAAATCGTACTGCTCAAAAATATCGGTACGGTAGAACATCATGTAAAAGTTAATAGTATCCGGCAGGGCGTACACGCCGTTTTGGAAGGTGAACGGAACAGCAGAGTCCTTGGTCATAAACCGCTGCATAACCGATTCGTAATCGCTGAACTGCTTTAGGTCGTACATGGCGCCGCGCAACGCCAGGTTTACCGGCTCGGAGCGCGCCATGTGCAGCGAGCAATCCGGCCCGTTGCCCGAAAGAATTGCTTGAATGTACGAAGCGTTAGACATTTTAAGGTTTACGCCAATGTTGGTTTTAGGCGTAAAGGAGGACTGAATTAAGTTGTTGAGCACGCGAATTTGGTCACGGCCCCAGTTTGCCCAAATGGTAATGGTCTGCTCGGTTTGAACATCGCCGGAGATGTTGTCATAATCCCCGCTAAAGGAGGAAAGGAACCGGTTAAAGGAAAAACCGAATTTTTGGAACCAGGAGGCTTTGGGGTCGGTTACCGATTGGCCCTTGGGCGTAATTTGAATGTAGTCTAAATTCAGACCCATATCCATCATGGTGTAAACCAGCGAGCTTACGCTGGTGTAGTTGGAATAGTAGGTGCTTTTGTACTGGTGGGCCGTAAATTTATTTTTCAGCATATTATCCAGTACGTTCGCCATGGCTCGAATACTGGTAGAGTTGCTGTTACCGTCTTTTCCGGCAATCTTCTCCAGCTCGGCGGCAATGCGCTTCAGCTCTTTGGAATAGGCTTTTAGATCTTTATTAAAATTCGGGATCTGCTGGTACAGGTCGTAGTCGCGGCTGTTATCCGGCGTTTCACCGGTAATCATAACAATTTTGCGGTACAGCGTACCAACATCGTACATTACATTATTTAAAGCACTTACGGCCGAGGTCATATCCCCTAAATTTACTTCCATGGCAATGGTGTGCTTGCCCTCTTTTAAGTAAACATAATAGGGTTTATCTTTACTGTCGCAAAACTCCATCATTTCCCAATTTAGGCCGTAGTTAAATTTAATGTTGGCGGCCTCTTTAAACGGAACTTCGCCATCTATGTACAGCTTGCGGCAGGAGGTGCCGTTTAAAACCAGGTTTTGCTTGTAACGGAAAGCCAGCTTGTAGTAGCCGCTGGTTTTTACATCAAACTCCCAGGTCAAACGCTGACCGGGGCTGGCCCAGTTGGTGTTACCAATGTAGTTAATGCGGGTTAAGTAAGGATCGGAGCCGCTTTTGGAGGAAACACTGGGGTCGGTTTGGTCGTACTGACTAATTAAGGAGTTGGTGCTTTTGTAGTCGGCGTCCTCCCCCTCTAATTTAATTACCTCGCCGTCGGTGTCGGCGTCTAAGTCGGCGTAGCCGGCTTTTACCTCTTTGTACGGCTTAAAGCTTTCCGGCTGGGTAAACAAAATAGCGTCCAGCGCAACCGGCTCGGCAACCGAGCCAACCGTTACGGTATGCTCCCCTGCCGAAAGGCTTAGGGTGTAAGGCTCGCTTTCCATACCCGTTTGATCCGAAAAATAGTATTCCTGAAAACGAAAAACCTCTTTTTGCTCCGGCGCAAACTCGTTGCCTAAACCGTCTACACGCGGGTCACCGTCATCGGTGTACAGGCGGGGCAGCTCAAATTCGTTCATGCCGTCAAAATAGCTTTTACCGTCAATTTTAAGGGAGAGCGAAACCGGGTTATTGCGGCTTGGCATGGCGTAGTACACAAACTTAACGGCATATTTGCCGTTTGCCGGAATGTTGATTTTATAATCTACCGTTCCGTCCTCGTTCGTCCATTTTAAAACGCCGTTTTTGCCTTCAAAGGAATTTACCCTTTCTACCTGCGCACCGTGGGCAGCCGTGTAGTTCACGGCGTCTACCGTAACGGTGGCGGTGGCGTTCGGGTAATCCTCCCGCTGGGCACAATAGCTGCTGTACAGGTTGCGGTTTGTAACAATTTTAGACATCATGTTACTACCGTCGGCCGATTCGGCAGAAACGGTGAACGCAGCCTGAAAAGAAATGCCGGTAAACAGCATAACGGCAGCCAAAGCTAAACTAAGTTTTCTTTTCATTCATTTTACCTCCGGATCATGTTGAGCGGGCAAAGCCCGGCCGGGTTTGGGCGCCTTGCCCGTTTTGCCAAAAGCCGCTGCCGCGCCCGGCCAAAGGGCACCGGCCCAAAGCGCAAATTGCAGGTAGGTACAGCCCCGTGCGGAATATTATACATTATATATAATATATACGGCTGTCCAACTAAGATATGCCGCCCGAAAACGGGGGCAAAAAACGGCAAAGGCGGCGCGGGCCAGCTTGCCCCGCGCCAACAGCGCGCAACAACCACAAAAACAGCCGCTTTGTAACCGACCCGGCACAAAGTGGACTGCTAATTTTTGGTTATTTCACCCAATTGTTTCGTGCATTTTGTGAGAATACACTTTTACTTAATATATTTTATCATATTTTCGCAACATTTAAAGTCTAATTTTCTACTACAAACTACCAAAAATTTAAACCGTTTTGCCTCTTTTTGCCTGTAAATTGCAGCAATACCACAAGGGCTTGTGGTTCTTGATTGTGCAAAACGCAATAAATTTAAAAATACTCTTTGTTAAAAAGCAATGAATTATTTTTGAAAAAGTTTTTTGTTAAAAATGTACGAAAGCAGTTTACCGCAAAAACAGCACCCTTAAACGGGCCTTTGCAGCACCCTTAGGCTTGCAGTCAAAAAGGTTGCGAAGGGCAAAAAATGTGTTGAATTTTTTAGTCAGAAATAACACCGGTTAAATCGCTTACTTTACAAAGTATATTTGCCGACCGGATACCGAATTTTTCACCATCGCATAAAAAATACTTTTTTTCAGAATTATTAAGAATTACACGGCGTATATGTGTTTCTTCCTCACTGTAATCAGAAACCGTTCCTTCAAATAATCCACTGGATGAAAAGAAACAGTAATCGTAAAAAACCTTTTGTGCCATGCTAATTGCATATTCTCCGGTAAAAACCTTTGAGGTGCGGTTGTACAACCCTCCAAAACAAAAAATGCGCTTTACCCCAAAACCAGCTAAAATATCGCAAAGCCGTGCGCTGTAGGTATATATTGTTATCTGTTTTTTATTGGCCAGGTAGGGCGCCATGTGCTGACAGGTTGAAGATGCATCTATAAAAACAGTAGAGTTTTCTTTAATAAGCTCTGCCGCTTTTTTGGCTATTATATCCTTTTGCTTGTGATTTTTTTGCAGCCGCAGTTCTATAGAGGTATTTATACTGTCTTTTTTCAGCTCCGCACCGCCGTAGCTGCGCACAACAAGTCCCATTTGTTCCATCACAGCAAGCTGTCGCCGTACTGTAGATTCACTAGCATATACAGCCTTTGCTATGTATTTTACCGTTGTAAAACCGTTTTCCTCTATTATTTTTAGTAATTTATCTATTTGTTCTTGTTTCATGTTTTGCCCCCAATTGCTCATTTTGGTTATGCATATTTGCGCATTTTGAGCGTTACTTATGATTATAACGCATTATTGGCGCCATATATTGCATGTTTGCGCATTTTTGTTATAATATTATCATAAATAATAGTGCTCGTCAAGAACACAATCTATTTTTAACAGCATTGCTTTAATTTAAAACAAGTTGCACTAATGAACGAAAGCAAAGTGTTAATGCACTATGAAAATTAGATATTAAGGATGATTCTATGAAAATAAAGCTTTTTGCATTTGATTCAGACGGAACTCTGACGCAGCACAAAACCCCTCTGTTGGCTAAAAACCGCGCCGCGCTTGAAAAGCTTGCGAGAAAAACGCCGTGCATTTTACGGCGAGGTTAAAAAGTTCTTCCCTGAATATACCGTTTTTATTGGTGGTTCATCCTCCTTTGATATGGCTCCCAAGCCCTATAACAAATACTATACGCTAAACGCTTATTGTAACAAACTGGGTATTGCTCATAACGAAGTTGTTTTTTTGGCGATGATTACGGCGAAGGCGGAAATGATGAATCCATATATCTTTCCGATTTTGGGTTTGAAAAAGTTGACAACTATTCGGATTTTCCGAACATTACAAAAAAGTATACGGAGGAATAAAAGATGATAGAAAGAAAATGCAGCTGCGAAATGGGTATGCACCGTGCACCGCTTGAAAAATATATAATAGAAAGCGGAGCTATAAACCAACTACCCGAATTATTGAAAAATTACAATGATGTATACATGGTATGTGATGAAAATACGTACCGCGTTTTGGGAGAAAAAGCAGAACAACTATTGAGATCTGCCAACAAATTCTCACACAAACATATTTTAAAAGGTGAGGTTTTACCGGATGCGCATAGCATTGGTGATGTGCTGATACACTTAAAAGACCCTAAAGCCGATTCTGATATTTTTGAATATTCGCCGCAGCCCGATTTTATTTTGGCAGTCGGCTCGGGTGTTGTGAACGATATTTGCAGAGTGGTGTCTTACCGTTTGGGATTGCCATACGGTATAGCCGGAACCGCCCCTTCTATGGATGGCTATGCCTCTGCGGGGTCTCCTACACTATTTGACGGCACAAAGGCAACCATTAAATGCACCACGCCGAAGTACATTATTGCCGACCTTGATGTTATGAAGGAAGCGCCGTTTGATATGCTGCTTTCTGGCATAGGCGATATGTTCGGAAAGTACACCGGAATACTTGACTGGGAACTGGCACGAGACTATAACGGCGATTATTACTGCAAAGAAATTGCCGACGAGGTAATAGAGGCTACCGATAAATGTATGAAAAACGGCTATGACCTTAAATCGCGCAGTGCCGATTGCATTAAAAACATAATGGAGGGCTTTTTGGTAACGGGGCTCGGAATGGCGTTTACGGGTAATTCACGCCCGGCTTCCGGCTCAGAGCACATAGTGGCGCACGTATGGGAGCTTGAAAGCGTTGAAAGGGGCGAAAAGCCTAACCTGCACGGGCTTGAGGTCTGCGAGGGTACAAGGATTATGGCGGAAATGTACCGTCTGCTCTACACCGAAACAGCCGATGAGCATTTAAAGTCGCTTATTGAAAAGTATCTGCCGTATTTTGATAAAATAGAAGAATTTTGCAATAAAATGAATATGCCGAACATTACAACCGATTATGATACAATTTATAAGGCTATAAAGCGTGCAGTAGACTTACGCGACAGGTATACAATTTTATTTTATTTGCGCGATAAGGGTCAGCTTGACCGCTATGCGGATTACGCGACGAAAAAATTTCTTGAAAGGATAGGCAAATGAAAACCGATTGCCTTAACCACATAAAGCTTTTTCTTTTTGATATGGACGGCACACTGTACATTGGCACCCAACTTTTTGATTTTACAAAAGACTTGCTTTCGGCTATAAAAAAAGCGGGAAAAAAGTACCTTTTTCTAACCAACAATTCCTCAAAAAGCGTGAGTGCTTATGTAGAAAAGCTTGGTCACTTCGGCATTAAAGCCGAAACAAATGATTTTCTTACTTCGTCACTGGCAACAGCTTGGTATTTAAAGAAAAATCACCCGGGTAAAAGGCTTTATGTTTGCGGAACAGAATCACTAAAAACGGAACTTCGTGAAAATGGTTTTGAAATAACCAATGACACCGAAAAAGCCGAATGTATTGTAATGGGCTTTGATACCGAACTCACCTTTAAAAAGCTTGACGATGTATCGAGAATGCTTTGCGCTAAGGATTTGCCCTATATTGCCACCAATCCCGACTATGTTTGTCCTACCGAATACGGCAGCGTGCCTGATTGCGGAAGTATGTGCGATATGATTTACAACGCGACCGGCAAAAGGCCCTTTGTTATAGGCAAACCCTCGCCGCTTATGATACAGCTCGCAATGAAAAAGGGGGAATGTACTCCGCAAGAAACCGCCGTTATAGGTGACAGAATTTACACCGATATTAAAAGCGGGCTAAATGCAGGCGTACTCTCTGTTCTTGTTATGAGTGGGGAAACAACTCCAGAAATCCTTAATAACTCTAAAGACAAACCTGATATTGTGCTTGCAAACGCCGGAGAAATTTTACCCTGCAAGTAAAAACACTTATAATTAAATAATAGGCAAAGAGCACGGAGCAAGCCTAAGCTTGCCCCGTGCTCTCCCTTTTAGTTGCGGAACCTGTTCAAAAACCGCAACCTGTATTACTCCCTGCGGGCGGTTGCCCGCCCGCAAAAGGAGCATCTCCCATAAACTCCCGTCGAAAGCGTATTCGTGGCAGTTAAAAATCATCTGCCATATCCATATCCGTGTCGTTACTGCTCATAATAACCGAAACGGTAGCGGGCCTAATTTCAACCTCAGGCGCAGTATAATGTTTCATTATTCCTGCCCCCTTACTTATTGGTCAATATCGCCGGTGTAACCGCTGCCATTTTCTTTCCAAGCTGCGTAAGCGGCGGCCCGATTAGCAACATTGTTAATATCGGCGGTTTGGTCGGCAGCGTTTAAGTAGCTGTTTACAGCGTTCCAGTCGCTCTCGTAGGTGGCTTTGTTATCTTCCAAGAACTTTACAACCTCAAAAATCGAATAGCTTTGGGTCTCGCCGTAAAGCACCTCGCGCGTGCCGCCGTTGTGCTGCAGCACTACATAGGTACGAACCGAGAATTCTTTACCCAAAATGCTGTAATCAAACCTTGAGCCGTCTTTATTAACGCCAATGTTATAAAGCGCGGCGCGGAAGGTGTATTTGTTGCCGTCTTGCTCTAAAATTTTGTTATCTTCGCCGCCGGCCTGGTAAGCTACGCCGGTTACAGCCTTTTTGCTGCCGTAAACGCCGTCTTTTACCAATGCAGCGGTACCTAAGTAGTCGCTGCGAATGGCGGTAAAGCCAAACTCGCTAACTGTGGCGCCGGTAGCGGCCCCTACTGCGGCTACATCTATGGTAGACTTAAAGCGAAGTGCCGGGTTGCCGGTTGTGCGAATAGAAGCCCCGCCAAAGGTGGTAATGCTGTCGTTTGAAACTTTGGTAAGCGTAATGTTATCCAAGTAATAATCATTATTAGAACCGTTACGGTCGTTCATAATGAGGTAAACCTTTTCCAGGTTTCCACTGTTAAATGCAGCCGAAGCCGAGGTCCAGCTTTCTGAGTTAACGGAGCTTAAATTATAAGCAGCTAATTTAAATTCCTCCCCAATTTCGTCAAGCGCTTTCGTATTTACTGCTGTTGAAATAAAGGAGCCGCCTTTTAATTTTGCACCTGCCGCATACTTAATATCGTAGCTTAAAATGTAGTTGGTGTTTTTTTCTACCGCTATGCCCATGCTGGCAACCCAAGCCGTGTGGGCGACACGCAAAACATTGCCGTGCGCGGCGTCACCGCTGTTTTCAATTTTAAAAGAGGCAGCGGCATTATCGCCGGAACTACCGGTAGCGGTAACCGCGTGAGCGTTGTTGTATTTATCGTAATTAGTGCCCTCGTAGGTTGCCCCAAAATAACCGGCTAATTTGCTGACACCCCATTCACCGTTTTCCGGGAACTTGGTAATATCCTTTACCTTTAAGCTGGTGCCGGCTACAATATTCTCAAGATCGCCAAGGCTGGTTGGCGCGGCAACCTCTTTTAATGCCAGGTCATCAATAAACACAACCTGCGGGCCGTCAAAGGCGAATGCGTAATAAACTTTTTCTAAATTGCCGGAATTAAAACCAACCTCTACCTTTTGCCAGTCGGTGGTGTTGGTAACATCAAGTGTTTGGGCAGCCTCGGCAATTCGCTGCGAATTTTGTGTGCCGGAAGCGGTGTCATTCACATAACCGTCTGAAATGCGCTTAATTTGCAGGTCAGAGTAAACGCCATGCTGCTTAAACTTGATACTGCTGTTGGTTACCATGCAATAGTAGGTTAGTTTATAATCGGTGTTCTTTTTAACATTTAAACCAACCGAAACCATGCCGTAGTCGTTCGCAACTCTTAAAGAGTTACTGCCGCTGCGCGCCTTTTCGTTGGAAACCACAACGGTAGCATCGTTACGGTAACTAAAGCCGCCGGCTGCAGCGGGGGTATATGCGGTGCCGTCAACCAAAGTGGTTTCACGGGCCAAGATTCGGCCAAAGTAACCGTTGTTACTATTCCAGCCCCATTCGCCAATTCCAGGCAGAGTGCCAGCCTCGGCGTTTGCCTTGCTAACCTTTAGGCTGGTGCCGCTTTTAATCCCCTCAAAGGTGCCAATGGCGTTAATATCGTTCACTTCAACATCCTGCAAGGTGGAAAGCGAAAGGTCATCTACCCAAAGGTTTTTGCCAGCTACACCGGTGGGACCGATGTTAAACGCCAGCACTAAGTAAGCCGTTTCACAGTCGCCGGAATTAAACTCAAGCTCTACGGTATCAAACGAATCTGTTTTGTAGGTGTAGTTTTGAATTCTGGCGTAATTGCCGGCCGAATCTTTTAAACATACAGACTGCTGTTTTTCGGAGACATTACCCAAATTCTTTTCAAAAAGGGTTTTCGCTACATAAATTGCCGGGTAAGTTAACTCTGCAATTTCGCCGTAGCCCTTTAGCTTAACCGCAACTTTGTAATTGGTGTTTGGGGTTAAGTTGCCAAGGCTGGTGCTAAAAGCAAACATACCGGCCATTATAGCCACGCTTTTTTCACCGCTGGCAGCCTCGGCGTTGGTTACAGTCATGGTGTTGTTACGGTAATTAAATTTTGTTGCGTCAATAGCGTCGGCTGAGGCATAATTAAAGTAGCCGGCAGCCGCATTAACACCCCACTCTAAACCGGGCTTTTCGGCCGAGGGTAATGCGCCGGTTTTAGCAACTTCTTGGCTAACCTTTAAATTGTCGCCAACGGCGCTGTCTTCGTAGCCTTGGTGCCAAAGCTCTGTCCAGGCGCTAACACTTGCGGCCTGAGCTGTGCTTGTTAACAAGCAGGTAAAGCACGAAAATACCATTAAAAGTGATAAAACAATGGATATAGATTTTTTCATTTGCTAATTTCTCCCTAAAGCATTTATAAAAATAAAACGGAAAAGGCGCAAATATGCAATATGCTGACCAACAGCCGACCACGACTCACACGCTCCCACATTGCGCTCGGCACCCGTTCCCCCAAAAGTTTTGGGGACTATTTTACAGGCTTGTTCTACAACATGTTACAAAGCTTTGTCAACATCAAAACCGCATATTGTTTATTTTTGACATATTAATGTTTATTTTTGACAGTTTTACATAGTCCGTGTTTTTTAACAAGCTATTTACTGCACAACGGTTTGGTAAGAATAAACAAAACGACTGCCACGCCGTTTGTGCAAAATTGTTTTTAAAGGAATTTTGGTTTTAAAACCTGTGCCCCCTTAAAAACAACCGCAGCCCTTGCAATTGCCCGGTTAATTTGCTATAATGCAATTATAATAAGAAGTAAGCTACAAATAATAGTAAATAAACCGTTGAAAGGAGCAGCTATGAAACAACAGCTTTTTAAAATTGCCGAAAACCGCCCCTTGGCCCCCAAGGTGTTTTGTATGCGACTATTGGGCGACACCGCCCCCATTGCCGCGCCGGGGCAGTTTGTAAACCTTAAAATTAAAGGTTTTTACCTGCGGCGGCCCATTTCTATTAGCAATTGGGATGACCGCTCGTTAACCGTTATTTACAAAACCGTTGGTGCCGGAACCGAAAAGCTAAGCCACGCGCTGCCGGGCGAAAGCCTGGATGTTTTATTTGCCTTAGGCAACGGCTTTAACCCGGCGCCGGCCGGCGAACGCCCGGTGCTGGTTGGCGGCGGCGTTGGCGCCCCACCTCTGTTTGGCCTTTGCCGGGCACTGCTGCGGCAAGGGGCGGCCCCGCAGATTGTTTTAGGCTTTAACACCGCAAGCGAGGTTTTTTTAGAAAAAGAATTTTTAGCCTTAGGGGTGCCGGTAACCGTTACAACGGCCGACGGCAGCTACGGCCAAAAGGGCTTTGTAACCGCCGCGCTGCAAAATTTAAGCTACACCTACCTTTACGCCTGCGGGCCGCTGCCCATGTTAAAAGCGGTTAGCGAGCAGGCCAGCACCCCGGGGCAGCTAAGCTTTGAGGCACGCATGGGCTGCGGCTTTGGCGCCTGCCGCGGCTGCACCGTACAAACCAAAAACGGCCCCAAGCGCATTTGCTTAGAGGGCCCGGTTTTAACAAAGGAGGAGGTTTTATGGTAAACACAGCGGTAACCCTTTGCAGAACCACGCTTGAAAACCCGGTAATTGCCGCCAGCGGCAGCTTTGGCTACGGGCGGGAATTTTCGGCGTTTTACGATTTAAACTGCTTAGGCTCGTTAAGCTTTAAGGGCACAACGCTGCAGCCCCGCTTTGGCAACCCGCAGCCCAGAATTGCCGAGTGCGAGTGCGGTATGTTAATTTCTATTGGGCTGCAAAACCCGGGGGTAGAGGGCGTTATGAAAGACGAGCTGCCCCTGCTAAAGTACCTTTACCACAAAAAGGTTTTGGCCAACATTGCCGGCTTTTGCATTGAGGATTACACCGAGGCTGTCCGGCGCCTAAACGGCGAGGAGCAAATTGGCTGGTTTGAGTTAAATGTTTCCTGCCCGAATGTAGACGGCGGTGCCGCCCTGGGCGAGGACCCCAAAGCCGCCGAAGCGGTGACCCGCGCGGTAAAAGGCGTTGCCAAAAAGCCGGTTATTGTTAAGCTTTCGCCCAATGTGCGGGACATTACCGAAATTGCCAAGGCGTGCGAAAGCGGCGGGGCCGACGGGCTGAGCCTAATTAACGCGCCCCACGGCATGAAAATTGATTTAAAAACCAAAAAGCCGGTGCTGGCAAGAAAATCCGGCGGGTACTGCGGCCCGGGCATTAAGCCCATTGCGCTAAAAATGGTTTACGATTGCTTTGAGGCGGTAAAGCTGCCGCTGGTTGGCATTGGCGGGATTCAAACCGCCGAGGATGTACTGGAATATTTATTAGCCGGCGCCACGGCCGTTGGGGTTGGCGCGGCGAATTTAACCGAACCGTTTACCTGCAAAAACATTATTGAGGCCCTGCCGGAGGTTATGCAAAAATACGGCATTACCAGTTTAAGCAGCATTATTGGTGCGGCGCATTAGGCCAAAATTGATTTAACCGACGGAGATTGGGCTGGCCGGCTGAAAATTACGGCCAAAACAACAATTAAAAACAAAATTTCAACGGCGC
>URRK01000022.1 GCA_900550315.1 uncultured Oscillospiraceae bacterium
ACGCCGTTAGCATTGCCAAGGCCGCCGGGCTTAAAACCGTTGGGCTTACCGGGGCTAAGGGCGGCCGCCTGCTGCAAAACGCCGACCTTTGCATTCGTGTTCCCGAAACCGAGACCTTTAAAGTGCAGGAGCTGCACCTGCCGGTGTACCACTGCATTTGTGCTGCCGCCGAGGCTGCGTTTTTTGAAAAATAAAACTGTGTAAAAATTTTACCGGCGCCGCTTTTGCACAAAGCGGCGCCAATTTTTTAAACCAATTGTTTTTTAGGGTGAATTTTGACGGGGGATTTTTTACCGGAAACTTTCAGCCGGTAAATTTTTAACGGCGCCTTTTGGCAATAACTTTGAACGGAAAGGTTTTCCAGAGGTTTTTTGCCGGCGGCTTTTGACCCTTTAAAGCAAGCCTTACACCGGGCGGCGCTCAGGTTAAAATTTTTAGGCTTTTTTAGCCTGCAATTTAAAATTGTTAAGCAAAATTTGCAACCGGCTTACGGTTTGCAGGTATTCAAAAAATATTCATTTTTTGCTTGACAGCCGCCGCGTTTTGTGGTATAAATTTAAACATCAAAGGCAACGGTGTCTTGGTTTTTAGCCAAGGTACCGTTGTTTATTTTTTATTACATTATTTAATATAAAGGCAGGGCAATGGCGTTCTGAGTTTTTACTTAAGGCGGTATTGCCCTGCTTTTATATTTAAAGGAGCGTGAACGGGCATGAAACAGCGAACAAAAAAAGGATGCGGCGTTACAGGCACGGTTTTGTGGCAGCGCCGCTGCCGCTACCATTGCCGACAGCGTTAAACTGTTGAACCGCAATACATACATTTTACAGCAGTTATAAACGAAAGCTTTAAAGGAGGTAATTAATCATGACTGTTGAATTTTGGTTTTTAATTGGCGCAGCCCTGGTGTTTTGGATGCAAGCGGGCTTTGCCATGGTTGAAACCGGCTTTACCCGCGCAAAAAACGCCGGTAACATTATTATGAAAAACTTAATGGATTTTTGTATTGGCACGGTAGTGTTCTCCCTTTTAGGGTACACTTTAATGATGGGCGAGGACACCTTATTTGGTTTAATTGGCCTGCCAAACATGGATTTATTTGCAAACTTTAAGGCCTTTATTGCCAGCCCGGCCGACGGCAGCTTTACCGGTGCTTCTACCTTTGTTTTTAACCTGGTATTTTGCGCTACGGCCGCTACCATTGTTTCGGGTGCCATGGCAGAGCGCACCAAGTTTTCTGCCTACTGCATTTATTCGGGCGTTATTTCGCTGGTAGTTTACCCCATAGAGGCCCACTGGATCTGGGGCGGCGGCTGGCTTTCGCAATTAGGCTTTCACGATTACGCCGGCTCCTGCGCCATTCACATGGTTGGCGGTATTGCCGCTTTGGTAGGCGCCATTTTCTTAGGCCCGCGTATTGGTAAATATGTAAAAGATAAAAAAGGCAAGGTTACCAAGGTAAACGCCATTCCCGGCCACTCTATTACCTTAGGCGCGTTGGGTGTGTTTATTTTGTGGTTAGGCTGGTACGGTTTTAACGGCGCGGCCGCCAAAACCCCTTCGGAGTTAGCCTCGGTATTTTTAACCACCACCATTGCCCCCTCGGTTGCAACGGTTACCACCATGCTTTACACCTGGTTTAAAAACGGCAAGCCGGATGTTTCCATGTGCTTAAACGCCTCTCTTGCCGGGTTGGTTGGCATCACGGCCGGCTGCGACGCCATGGACGCGATTGGCTCCACGGTTGTTGGTATTGTCTCGGGCATTTTGGTTGTAGTTGTAGTAGAAGTGTTAGACCTTAAATTGCACATTGACGACCCGGTTGGCGCCGTTGGCGTTCACCTGGCAAACGGTGTTTGGGGCACCGTTGCCGTTGGCCTGTTAGCCAACCCCGACGCCCCTGCAGGCCTTTCCGGCCTGTTCTACACCGGCGATTTTAAACAATTTGGCCTGCAGCTGCTGGGCTTTGCCAGCGTAGCCGCTTACGCCACGGTAATGATGATTATTACCTTTGCGCTAATTAAAAAGTTCCACGGCCTGCGCTGCACCGCCGAGGAGGAAATTACCGGTTTGGATATTACCGAGCACGGCCTGCCCAGCGCCTACCCCGACTTTATGCCGGCGGTGAACAAGTATGGCGCTTACGCCGGCGACGACGGCATTGTTGCCACCACAGAGGGCGCCGATGTGCCGGTTGCCGAGGCTGTACCGGTTAAAAAGGTTCCCACCTTTGAAAGGGGAGAGACCAAACTGACCAAAATTGAAATTATTTGCAAAGAGGCACGGTTTGACGCTTTAAAAGAGGCCATGAGCCAGCTGGGCATTACCGGCATGACCGTTTCGCACGTTTTGGGCTGCGGCGTTCAAGGCGGGCGGCCAGAGTATTACCGCGGCGTTCAGGTAGAAACCAACCTGCTGCCTAAGGTACAGGTAGATATTGTGGTAAGCAAGGTTCCGGTTCAAAGCGTTATTGATGTTGCCAAAAAGGTGCTGTACACCGGCCACATTGGCGACGGCAAGATTTTTGTTTACGATGTAGAGGACGCAGTTAAAATTCGCACCGGCGAAACCGGGTACGACGCATTGCAGGACGCAGAATAAGAGGTTCCTTTCAAACAAAATCAATCCCCAAGCACTTTTACCGTAAATTTTGACCCGACAGCTTACCGGCTGCCGGGTCAATTTTTTAAACCGCTTATTTACTTTAAGCTGCCATTTAGTTTGTAAAACAAAGCGTACGAATAATGTGTTAAATAAGCCCCGCCCGGCAAGGCTAAAAGGGTGCCCTTAAAACCGGCCGGCAGCCTTACCGGCTGTTTTGCCGGCCGGGGGCACGGGTAATTGCCCAGCAGAGCTTGACAGGCCGGCTTTTTGGCGTGCCGGGCTTTGGTAAACGCCAAAGCTTGTTTTGGGGTTAAATTTTACCCGCACGGCTTTTTGCGGCCGCGCGGGCAAAAATTGTTACATGGGCTTGCGCCAAACCATTTTGTTTACCACCCCGGTGTAAGACTGAATAATTTTAACCACCTTGGTAGAAACATTTTCTTCTACATAATCCGGCACGGGAATACCAAAGGCGCCGTCGCGGTTTAGCTCCACGGCGGTTTCTACCGCCTGCAGCAGGCTTTTTTCATCAATGCCCGCCAACACAAAGCAGGCTTTATCTAACGCTTCGGGCCGCTCGGTAGAGGTGCGAATACAAACCGCGGGGAACGGACTGCCAATTGAGGTAAAAAAGCTGCTTTCCTCGGGCAGGGTGCCGCTGTCTGAAATAACGGCAAAGGCGTTCATTTGCAGGTGGTTGTAATCGTGAAAGCCCAGCGGCTCGCGCTGAATCACACGGGGGTTTAGCTGAAAGCCGGATTGCTGCAGCCTTTTTTTGCTGCGCGGGTGGCAGGAGTACAAAATAGGCATATTGTACTTTTCGGCCAGCTTGTTAATGGCGTTAAAAAGGGAGAGGAAGTTTTGCTCGGTATCTATATTCTCCTCCCGGTGGGCGGAAAGCAGCAAATACTTTTGCGGCTGCAAACCCAGCTTTTGCAAAATAGTGCTTTGGCGAATTTTTTCTAAATTGCGGTGCAGCACCTCTGCCATGGGGGAGCCGGTTACATAGGTGCGCTCCTTTGGCAGGCCGCACTCGGCCAAATAGCGGCGCGCGTGTTCTGAGTAGGCCATATTTACATCCGAAATAATATCTACAATCCGGCGGTTGGTCTCCTCCGGCAGGCATTCATCCTTACAGCGGTTGCCGGCCTCCATGTGAAAAATAGGAATATGCAGCCGCTTGGCCGGAATGGCCGAAAGGCAGGAGTTGGTATCCCCTAAAATCAGCAGCGCGTCCGGCTTAATTTGGCTCATAAGCTTGTAAGAGCAGTTAATAATGTTGCCAACGGTGGCGCCCAGGTCGTCGCCTACGGCGTCCATGTAAACCTCCGGCGCCTGCAGCGACAAATCGTGAAAGAAAATGCCGTTTAAATTGTAATCGTAATTCTGGCCGGTGTGGGCCAAAATGCAGTCAAAATAACGGCGGCACTTTTCAATTACCGCGGCTAAACGAATAATCTCCGGCCGGGTGCCAACAATAATCAACAGCTTTAAACGGCCGTTGTTTTTAAAGCTTAGGTTTGAATAATCTAATTTAATATCCATTTTTACCCCCGCTTACTGCTGCATATTTTTCAGCTCTTGCTGAATGTATTGTAAGGAGGCAATTTTCTCCTTCGTTTGCTGCAAATTTAAAATGTGGGTGTTGTTAGAGTTAAACTCGGTAAGGGTGTTGCGCTTTTCATCGCCCTCTTTAAAATATTTATCGTAATTCAGGCCGCGATTATCGGCCGGAACCCGGTAAAAGTTGCCCATATCAACCGCCTTGGCGCACTCCTCGTTGGTAAGCAGAGTTTCGTACATTTTTTCACCGTGGCGAATACCAATTACTTTAATATCCTCTTTTTTGCCGCCAAACAGCTCACAAACAGCCTCGGCCTGGGTTTGAATGGTGCAGGCCAGCGCTTTTTGAATAAGCAGATCGCCGTTTTCACCGTGCTCAAAGGCAAACAGAACTAAATCTAGCGCCTCCTCCAGCGACATAATAAACCGTGTCATTTTAGGCTCGGTAAGGGTAATGGGGTTGCCTTTTTTAATTTGGTCAATCCAAAGCGGAATAACCGACCCGCGCGAGCACATTACATTGCCGTAACGGGTGCAGCAAATTTTGGTGTTGCCCGAATTGCGCGATTTTGCCACCGCAACCTTTTCTTCAATGGCTTTGGTAATGCCCATGGCGTTAATGGGGTAGGCTGCCTTATCGGTAGAAAGGCAAATAACGCATTTTACGCCGGCCTCAATAGCGGCGGTTAAAACATTATCGGTACCAATTACATTGGTGCGCACCGCCTCCATTGGAAAAAACTCGCAGGAGGGCACCTGTTTTAACGCGGCGGCGTGAAAAATGTAATCTACCCCGTGCATGGCGCCGCGGCAAGACTCCAGCGAGCGAACGTCGCCAATATAAAACTTAATTTTTTCGGCCACCTCGGGCATTTTGGTTTGGAACTCGTGACGCATATCGTCCTGCTTTTTTTCATCGCGCGAAAAAATGCGGATCTCGCCAATATTGGTTTTTAAAAAACGGTTCAGCACCGCTTTGCCGAAAGAGCCGGTTCCCCCCGTAATTAAAAGTGTTTTGCCGGTAAACAGTGACATATTAATACCCCTTTATTTTAAAAAATGGGAGTGCACGATGCACCAATTTTAATTATTTTACCACTTTTTTTAGTGCCTGTCAACTTGTGTTTTTAAAGGCCCGGGCGGCCAAGGGCAAACCGCCGCCAAAACAGTTTAGCCCGAGCCGGCACAGCCGGTAAGCCAACAAAACCGAGCCTTGTGCGGCTTTGCTGCACAAAATTGGCCCCTGCCGGTTTAAGTTTTAACAAAAGCGCGGGTAATTTTTAAAAATTACCCGCGCTTAAATTTTTTAAACCCCGGCGCCCCGTTGGGTGCGGCGGGGTTTGTTGGTACAACCGGGTTAAGCCTGCGTACTAAGGTAAATTTGCACACCGAGTTTTAGCTGTTAGCCGGGTTAGCTTGCACACAAAGGCGATCTTGTATGCCGGGTTGAACCTGCGTGCCGAAATAACCTGTGCGCTGCCGGCCGCAGCGGCGCGTTACGCCTCGGCAGCGTGCTTTTTGCGCAGATTTTCCTCCACCATCATGTTTTTCACCTTCATTAGGCGGGTGGTGGTGCTGCGTTCATTTTCATCCAGCTTCATGGTAATATAGCGAATGGTTTCCTCATACCGCGGAATCATTACATGCTCCAGCGCATTTACCCGGCGGCGGGTCTTTTCAATTTCGGCCGCCATAAGCTGGCAGGATTTTTCTACCTCGGCCAGGCGGATCAGATCCGGCAGCACCTGGGAAAGGGCGGTTACCGCGTCGTCTAAATCGCCGGAGGTGTACGCAAACCCGTAGGAAAACATATCGCTCATATCATCCGTTTTAAACTGAATGTTAAATTCCGGAATCATTACGCTCATAACATTTTTTTCGCTAACGCTTAAATGTACCTCCTGCTTCGGCAGCGCCAAAGCGGTGTTGATTTCGGCGTTGCTCATAACGCTTTTGGCAATGGCCATGTGGCTATTGGCGTTTTTCAGCGCTGCCTCAACCTTTACGCGCAGGCGCTGGTTTTCGCGTACCAAGTCCATAAACTGGCGCATCAGCTCGTCGCGTTTATCTTTCAGCAGCTTGTGCCCGCGGCGCGAGGTATTCAGCTTCTTTTTTAGGTTTGAAAGCTCCATGCGGGTGGGGTTTACATTTAAAATTGCCAAGCGGCTCACCTCCCTTTTATTCTGCCGGCAAGGCCAAACGGCCCGCCTTAATGCTCGGCACCGGCGGCGTTGTTATTATCATAATACTTTGCCAAAAACTTTTCGTCAATTCGCTTTAGCTCGCTGCGCGGCAAAATTTTAAGCAGCTCCCAGCCAATATCCAGCGTTTGCTCAATAGTGCGGTTGGTTTGGTACCCTTGGGAAACGTACTTTTCCTCAAACGCGTCGGCAAATTCGGCGTATTTTTTATCTACCTCGGTTAGGGCCGATTCACCCAAAATGGTCATAAGCTCTTTACAATCCTTGCCGCGGGCGTAGGCCGAAAACAGCTGGTTCATGGTGTTGGAATGGTCGGCGCGGGTCTTGCCCTCGCCAATGCCTTTATCCTTTAACCGGGAAAGGGAGGGCAAAACATCAATTGGCGGCGTAATGCCCTTGCGGTACAGCTCGCGGGAGAGTATAATTTGCCCCTCGGTAATGTAACCCGTAAGGTCGGGAATGGGGTGCGTCTTATCGTCCTCCGGCATGGTTAAAATAGGGATCATGGTAATAGAGCCGCTGCAGCCCTGCTGGCGGCCGGCCCGCTCGTAAATCGAGGCCAGATCGGTATACATATAGCCGGGATAACCGCGACGGCCGGGCACCTCTTTACGGGCGGCCGAAACCTCGCGCAATGCGTCGGCATAATTGGTAATATCGGTTAAAATTACCAGCACGTGCATCCCTTTTTGAAAGGCTAAATATTCGGCCGCGGTTAGAGCCATTTTAGGGGTGGCAATACGCTCAATGGCCGGGTCGTTGGCCAGGTTTACAAACAGCACGGTACGGTCTAAGGAGCCGGCCTCGCGAAAGCTGTTTACAAAGTAGTTAGATTCCTCAAAAGTAATGCCCATGGCGGCAAAAACAACGGCAAATTGCTCGTTCGTTCCGCGCACCTTTGCCTGCCGGGCAATTTGCGCCGCAAGGTTTGAATGCGGCAGGCCCGAGGCCGAAAAAATTGGCAGCTTTTGCCCGCGAACCAAAGTATTTAACCCGTCGATTGCCGAAACCCCGGTTTGAATAAACTCCTGCGGGTAGCGGCGGGCGGCGGGGTTCATGGGGTGACCGTTTACATCCAGCCGCATTTCGGGAATAATTTCCGGCCCGTTATCAATCGGTCGGCCCAACCCGTCAAACACGCGGCCCAGCATATCGGTAGAAACGCCCAGCTCCATTTGGCGGCCCAAAAAGCGCACCTTGCTGTTGGCCAGGTTAATGCCGGTAGAGCTTTCAAACAGCTGCACCAGCGCGTTGGTGCCGTCAACCTCCAGCACGCGGCAGCGGCGGGTCTCGCCGCTTTCCAGCTCAATTTCGCCCAGCTCGTTGTAGGCAACGCCCTGCACCTGCTTTACCAGCATTAACGGGCCCGAAACCTCTTCAATTGTTCTGTACTCCTTTGGCATTTAGCGTTCCTCCTGTTCGGCGGCTTTTACCGCAGCTTGCAGCTCATTTAACACCGCGTTGTACTTTTCGTCAATCTGCTCCTCGGGCGTGTACTTAAAGCGGCCAATTTGCTCGCGCACCGGCAGGTTTGCCAGCGTTTCAATGTTCGCGTTTTGCGCCACCGCATTTGCACATTCATCGTAATAGGCTAAAATTAACCGCATCATATAAAGCTGCTTTTTCAGCGAAGTGTAGGTATCTACCTCGTGAAAGGCCAACTGGTGCAAAAAGTCCTCGCGAATGGAGCGGGCCGTTTCCATTTTTAAACGGTCGCCCGGCGATAAAGCGTCCATGCCAACCAGCTTAACAATTTCATCTAACTTAGCCTCATCCTGCAGCAGTGCCATTAAGCGGCCGCGCAGCTTCATCCAATCCGGGTCTACATTTTTTTCAAACCACGGGGCTAAAGAGTCGGTGTAAAGCGAGTAGCTGGTAAGCCAGTTAATAGCGGGAAAGTGGCGCTTGTAGGCCAGGGCGGAATCTAACCCCCAGAACACCTTAACAATACGCAGGGTGGCCTGCGAAACCGGCTCGGAAATATCGCCGCCGGGGGGCGATACCGCCCCAATTACCGAAAGGGCGCCCTCGCGCGCGTCTTGCCCTAAAGAAATCACATGACCGGCACGCTCGTAAAACTGCGCCAAACGGCTGCCAAGGTAGGCGGGGTAGCCCTCCTCGCCCGGCATTTCCTCTAACCGGCCGGACATTTCGCGCAGCGCCTCGGCCCAGCGGGAGGTGGAATCGGCCATAAGGGCTACCGAATAGCCCATGTCCCTAAAATATTCGGCAATGGTAATGCCGGTGTAAATAGAAGCCTCACGCGCGGCTACCGGCATATCGGAGGTGTTGGCAATAAGCACCGTGCGTTCCATTAAGGATCTGCCGGTGTGCGGGTCGATCAGCTCCGGAAACTCGTTTAAAACATCGGTCATTTCGTTGCCGCGCTCGCCGCAGCCAATGTAAACTACAATATCGGCCTCGGCCCATTTTGCCAGCTGGTGCTGCGTTACCGTTTTGCCCGAGCCAAACGGGCCGGGAATAGCGGCCACGCCGCCTTTGGCAATGGGGAACATGGCGTCTATTACACGCTGGCCGGTAATGAGCGGTTTGTCGGGGCTTAGCTTTTTGGCGTACGGGCGCCCTTTACGAACCGGCCATTTTTGCATAAGGCTCAGCGGCAGCTCGCCCTTTTCGGTCTGCAGCACGCAAACGGTTTGGTCTACTTTAAAATCGCCGGCGGTAATGCTTTTAACCGTGCCGGATTTTCCCGGCGGGACCATAATTTTTTGGGTTACAATGTCGGTCTCCCGCACGGTGCCTAAGACATCGCCCTCCAAAACCTTGTCGCCTACCTGAACGGTAGGCTCAAAATGCCAAATTAAATCGCGCTTTAGGGCGCTGACCTCTACGCCGCGCTCTAAATTATTGCCGGATATTTTCATAATATCGTCCAGCGGGCGTTGAATACCGTCAAAAATGCTGCCAATTAAGCCGGGGCCCAGCTCTACGCTCATAGGCTCGCCGGTAGATTCCACCGGCTCCCCGGTGCCAAGGCCCGAGGTCTCCTCGTAAACCTGAATCGAAGCCCTGTCTCCGTGCATTTCAATAATCTCGCCAATCAGGCGCTGATTGCTGACCCGCACCACATCAAACATATTTGCGTCACGCATACCGTCCGCCACTACCAGCGGGCCGGCAACCTTGGTAATAATCCCCTTGCTCATTTTAAAGTTACACCTCAATCCTGATTTTGCAAAATGTTAGAGCCCACGGCGCGCTCCACACTTTTAAACACATTCCGCAGCCCGTTTCCGGTGTTGCCTAAAACGCCCGGAATTAAAATAATAGCCGGCAGCGGTTTGTCGTTGTAACGGGCAATCTCCTGCGCTAAGCCCTGCGCCAGCGCCTCGGTAATATAAATAACGCCATAGCCGTTTTGCGCCAGGCGGTGCAGGGTCTCGCCGGCCTTTTTTATCTCGGCCGGTTCAAACGCAAAGGTTTCCAACCCCAGCGCGGCGTAGCCGCTAATGCTGGCGGCGTCCCCCATACAGGCAAGTTTATACATAAAGCGCCCTCACCCTCTTTTCAATATCCTCACGGCTAATACCGTTTTGTTTACAGTTAAAAATAATGCGAACCGTTTTTAGCTCGGCGGCTACGGCAAAGTAGTAGGCCGCCA
This sequence comes from uncultured Oscillospiraceae bacterium, assembly GCA_900550315.1. Classification (GTDB taxonomy): domain Bacteria; phylum Bacillota; class Clostridia; order Oscillospirales; family Acutalibacteraceae; genus UMGS1279. The sequence goes on from URRK01000022.1 coordinate 9,991, forward strand.
AGGGCTGCGGCCCAAGGCTAATTAGCCGGGCCTCGTCTAACAGCTGCAGCAGCCGGTCGTCGCAAAATCTTTCAAAGCTTGAAAAGCCCTTTAAGGCGGCTTTGCCGGCCTCCGGCCCCCAAACGGTTGTAAGGTAGGCGGCAAGCTCCTCGGTGCTTTGGGCGGCAGCTGCAGCCAAAGCCGCAGCGTTTAAGGCGGGGCTTTGCGGCAGCAGCGGTTTAATAAACGCGGCGTCCTTACCACGGCTGCACAGCCGCAGCGCCGCTTGAAACGCAGCACCTTGCAGCCGGGCGGCGGCAATTTTTAAAAACAGGCTGCAGCGGGTGCTTTCAGCCATTTGGTACTGCACCGCCAAGGCGGCGTTATCTAAATAAACATCTGTTGCAAAGCCGTCGGCCGTTTGGGTAATAAGGCGGTAGGCCTGCTCGGCCGGCTGCCTTAAATAGGGGGGTAAAAGTGAAAAGCGCTTTTCCCGCAGGGCCTGCTGCAATAATTCTACGCTTGTTAAAGCCGGTGTTTGAATAAGCCCGGCCAGCTCGCAGCCCGAAACCAACGCCTTTAAAACGGCTTTAAGGTTGTGAAAATCGTTTGGTACAATTAAAAATTGCAGCTCGGCGGCGTCCGGCGCGCACTCGCTTAAAAGCGCCCAGCAATTTTCGGCCCGTTTTTGCAGCAGGGCGTTTAAATTTTCGGTCTCCTCAGCCTCCTGCCAGCCAAGGTCGGCCAAAACTCTAAAAAATTCGCGTGCGTCGGCCGCGGCAATCAGCCGCTCGGTGTCGGCCTTTTTCAGCAGCGCCGCTTCATGCACGCGCACCTTGGCAACGGCGTAGGCGTACTCGGTGTCTTTTAACATATCTGTTTTCCTCCGGCAAAGGCAGCAAGGGCTGGCCGGCAAAAGCCGTTTGCCCGGCGCCTTAAAATTAAAGGGTACGGCCTTACAGCGTTGCCCGCCCGGCCGCCGCGGTAACCTGCGGCGCCTTAAAAGGCCAAAAAGCTTGCCGTTTTGGGTTGTAAATTTTTTGCTGTATTTTAAGCAAAGCCCGCAGCAGGCACCGGCGTTTTGCCGGGGCCGCACGCTTAAAAGCTAAACCTAAGAGCTAAACCCTGCCCCGCGTTAGGCAAACAACATGGCGGCAAGGCTGTCTTTTAATTCGTCCCGTTTTTCCCGCAGCAGGGCGGCAAAGGTGCAATTTTGCTCCACCTTACCGTAGCGCAAAATAAACCCGTTTTTAAGGCTTGCGGGAACCGCCTTTAGCTCGGGGTAGGGGGCCAAAAGCCTTTCGGCCAGGGCGTTACAGTCCCGCTCGTTCAGTAAAACCTCGCCCGGCTGGCCGGTGCGGCACTTTTTTAACAGCCCCTGCAGCGCGGTAAAGTATTCCTCCCCCGAAAGGGCGTTTAGCTGCTCGGCCACGGCGGCCAGCGTTTGCTCTAACAGCAAGGCCCTTGCCTCCAGCGCCCTGCGGCTTTGCAAGGCTTCGGCGGCGCTTTGCGCTTTTTGCCTTCGGGTTTGGTACAACGCCCTGGCGTTTTCGGCGGCGGTGTTGTAGGCCTGTTCGGCCGCCTTTTCGCCCCGGGCGGTTATTTCGTTTGCCTGCTGCTGCGCTTTTTGCAGCACCTCATTGCAGGCGGCGTCGCCGTCTTTTTTAATTTGGGCAATAATTTTTTCTAAGCCGGTCATGGTAATCCCCCCGGTTTAACCAATTTGAACGCCGGAAACAATTAAAATAGAAACCAGCAGCGCTAAAATAGCGTAGGTTTCAACCATGGCGGCCATAATTAACGCTTTGCTGCTTTGCTCGGGCTTTTTGGCAACAATGCCAACGCCGGCCGCGGCGGTTTTGCCCTGCGCAATGGCCGAAAACAGGCCGGTAATTGCAATTGGCATACAGCCGCCAAACAGCGCCAGGCCCTGGTTTAGGGTTACCGCAGCGGCGCTGCCGCCAATTGCCCCAACCTTAGAAAGCACCAGCACCGCCACCAGCAAGCCGTACAGGCCCTGCGTACCAGGCAGCAGCTGCAAAATTAAAACCTTACTGAATTTACCCGGATCCTCGGACACCAAACCGGCGGCCGCCTGACCCACCAGGCCAACGCCCTTAGCCGAACCAATGCCCGCCAGCAGCGCCGCCAGCGCAGCGCCTAAAATTGCAATTTCAAACCCAATGTTGTTAAAAATTGTTGCCATGTTCATAATTCATTTTCCTCCTTGAATTTTACATATTGCGTTTGTACCTTTAAGGGTGCAAAGGCGCGGCCCCCACCCTCGTAAAACTTTGAAAACAGCTCAACAAACTGCAGCCGTGCCGCGTGTACATAGGCGCCCAGCAAATTAACGGCAATGTTCAGCCCGTGCCCTAACGGAAAAACAATTAACAGCAGTACTGTTTTAAGCACCATGTTTTCGGGCATGGTGGCCATCATATTAATTACCCCGGCAATAGAGCCGGTGGCAAGCCCCAACGCCAGCAACCGCGAGTAGGAAAGAATATCGCCCAGCCAGCCCGAGGCAAAATTGTACATTCCGTACAACCCGCCCAGCAGACGCTTTAGGGGGTTGCGGCTGGCCCTTGCGCTGGTTAGCACAAAAATAACGGCGCCCGCTGCGGCAAGGTACAGCCCATAGGTTGAAAGTCGGCTGTTTACCGGCACAAAAATGCCGGCGCCAAAGGGCATAATGCCTAAAATCATGCAATACACCGGCAGGGTGTCAAACACGGCGTCAAACACCTTGTGCTGCCGCAGCAGCTGCCAGCAGTTTACCGCCACGCCCACAAACAGGTGAATAATACCTAATAAAAACGAAACCAGCAGCAGTTTTACCGGGTTGGCCATTGGCTCAAACCACAGCGCGATTTGCGAGGTGGTAACGGTGGTGTGAAAATAATTTTTGGCAATAACGGGAATAATATCGCCAAACCAGCTGCCAAAAAGCGCCCCCCAAAACACGGTGGAAATACCGCAGTAAAAGAACATTTTAAGGCTGCGGCGCAGCGTGCCCTCTACCTTAGATTTTTTAAGAATAAGCCCGGTTACCAGCGTCATAACCAGGCCGTAGCCGGCATCCGAAAGCATCATACCAAAAAACAGGTAGTAAAAAAACGCAAAAATGGGGGTGGGGTCGGTATCCTGCCGGTTGGGCAGGGCGTACATTTCGGTAATGGCCTCGGCCGGGGCGTTAAATCGGTTGTTTTCCAGCAGCACCGGGGGGTCTTCCTCCGGCGGCGGGTTACTTACCGTTATGGCAACGCTAAAGCGTTTTTCCAGCTCTTTGGTTAGCGGCAAGGCATTTTTTTGGGCAATCCACCCGCATAAGATCAGGGTCTTATCGGTGGTTCCGGCCGCCTGCAGCGCACGGTACTGGTCTCGCTTTAGGGTTAAAAGGTCTATTAAAAAGTGCAGCTCCCGCTGGCGGCCCGAAAGGGCCTTTAAAGCCTTGGTGTTTTCCTCAATTTGGGTCTGCAGGCGCTTGTTTTCGGCCAAATAACGCTCCAGCCGCACCTTTGGCGGGTGCGCGGTTGGGTCGGCCGGCTGCGCAAAGCCCAATTTTCGGGCGGCGGCAAGTACCGCCTGCTGCACCGAGCGGTGGCAAAACACCACGGCCCGGGTTTGCTCCTTAGCGCCGGGCAGCACCTTGGCTTCTACTAAATTGGTGTTAGCGGCTTTGCCAAGCTCGGCCGTTAGCTGCTCGGCCGTAAAAGCGCCGGGCAGGCTGCCAACCGCACAGGCTACATTTT
>URRK01000023.1 GCA_900550315.1 uncultured Oscillospiraceae bacterium
TAATTAATGCGGGGCATATTTTTAAGTCGTAACCGCCGGTTTTTGCGTTCCAAACCCAGGCAGAATCGTAACGGGTACGGCAGTAGCGCATGCCGGAATTTTGCAGGCGGGTCAGCTCCGTGTTCATCATTTTATTATTATAAACACGGCCGGTTCGGTCATCCTTCATAAAGCCGTAGGCGTTGTAAACCGTGCCCGAAACGCCTTTATAAATGTTAGAGATTGGTTTTTTGGCGTTGTAAACGCGCAGCTTGGTAAAGTTGTCTTCGGTCAGGCGCTCGGTTTCGTCTACCGGGCCAACATCGGGCTCTACCACCTCCGGCTCGCTGGAGTCCTTCTCAAAGCTGTCATCGGCCACCGAGCTTTCGCTTTCGCTGCTGGCGGCGGCAGATTTGGAGGAATTGTTCTTTTTAACGGTTTTCTTTCCGGTGTTGCTTTCCTTACATGCGGCAAGGCTGGAAAGCGCCATTACAAGGCTTAGAACCAGGCACAACAGCTTGGTAAGCTTTTGGTTTTTAGTCATTTGCCGCACCTCCCTTTCTTTTTAAGATCAGCAGCAAGGCTGCGGCAAATGCAACCGTGGCCGAAAGAACGCAAACTGCCGGTAATACCGGGCTCTCCCCTGTTTGCGGGGTCTCATAAGCGGCCCACAGGCTTTTTTCCAGCTGGCTGGCAGAATCGCTAAGCCTAAAATAAGGCTGTGTGCCGTAGCCGCCGTTGTACAGTGCGGTTGCAGATTTTAAATTGTTATAATCGTAATTTTTGTAAACAGTGTAATCGTTGGCGTCATAACGCAGGGCGTAGGTGCTTTCAAACAGCATTACGCTTTCAACATCTAAGGTGCCGGCCGAGCAGCTAAGCTGCAGGTAAATGTTTCCGGTATCGTCCGGTGTAACCTCAAACCCGCTACGCACCCACTCGTTATTGGTTTTAGCCTGTATAACCGAGGCTGTTTGCCCGGCAAGGTTTGAAAAATGAATGTATTTTCCATCGGAGCCCATTAAGGCAAGCGCAGCCTGACCCTTTGTACCGGCGCTGCCGCGCAGGCTAATGCCAAAGGTGTAAGCCTTACCCGGTTCTACCTTAAATTTAAAGGTGTAGTTGCTGCCGGCCGCCAGGCGCATAAAGTGGCTGCCCTTTAGGGCGTTGCTGCCGCTTACAATGCTAAAGCCTTTTGGCAGGGGGCTGCCCCAATTGCTGTTGGTTGCAGCGCTTTCAAAACTTGGATTTTCTACATAGTTGTAAAGCTCCTCACAAAAGCTGGTGTTTACATTCTCATTCAGCACCATAGGCGCCGCAATTTCAATGGTAATATCGTCAATGTAAACATCCGACTCTAACGGGCCGCCAATTTTAAATTTGTAAGGCCCGTTGGCGGGGGCATTAAAGCCAAAGCTTACCTTTTGCCAATCGGTACTGTCGGCCGTTTGCTCGTAACCAATAGAGGCGCCGGCCTCGCCGTTATAATCGGGAGAGATGGTTACCGAGCCGCCGGAACGGCCGCCGGTGATTTTGTACCAGAAGGTAACCTTGTAGGTGGTGCCTTTTACTGCGTACAAGCTTAGGAACGACGAATTGGTGTAGCTGGCAGAGGAACTTAACGCCGCCGGGTAGTACAGCGAGCTGCGGCCGCTGTGAACATTTTTATCGCCCTCGTTGCCGGTGTAGATTTGGAAGCCAAGCGCCGTATCGTCGCGTTCTAATTGGTAGCGGCTGTTTTCAAAATCAATCACCTCAATATTGTTGCCAATGCCCGTTTTTTCGGTTACGGTTACATTGTCAATTACCGCGTCGCCACCCAGTGCACTGAACTCCAGGTTGGCGCACTGCTGATTACTGGTTGCAAAGGTAAAGGAGTATTGCTGCATAGCGGTGGAATTTACCTCTACTACCGCAGTAGAAGCAATGGCGTTTTGCCGGGTAATGGCGGTGTTTTGGCAATCGGTTACGCCGGCCAACAGCTTGCCCTTTGCTTTAAAGGTAACGGTGTAAGCGGTGCTTTCCTTGGTTTTAAACAGCTGGTTGGCGCTGGTACCGTCTAACAGCTTTAACGCCTTAGAACCGTTTTCTGTCGTTATTTGGCCGTTACCGGTCCATTGATCCAAAATAGTGGTGTTGCCGCTGGTAAGCACTTTTTCAAAATCGCCGTTTTGCAGCGTTTCGTTTGCGGTATATTCGTACAAAAATATATCGTCAATGTAGTAGCTTACATTGGTATCGTCTGACTGGTACTTCATCCACAGCTGCAGCTCGCTGGCCGAGCCGCTGTTAAAGTACATGGTAACCTTGTTCCAACCGCTGTTAATGGCAATGGGCGCGCTTTTGGCGTAAACATTGGTAGCCGTTGCGGCGTTTACAATGCCGGGGTCGGTAATAATTTGGTCGGTAATAGATACATTGGTAGAATTATTATCGGCACGAAGGTAATAGGTTAAGCAGTAATTGGCGCCCGGAGTTAAGCCGGTTAGCGGAATGTGCGTATAGCGCCAGGCGACAAAGATGCCTAACGACTTGGTGCCGGAGTGTGCATACAGGCTTGTAACAAAGGCGTTGCACCAGTTACTCGGATCCTGCAGATCGTCAAAATACACGCCGTTGATAGAGCTGTTTTCAAAGCTACCGTCCATACCCTGGGCGGCAAAAAGCTCCTGCGAGGGCATATTAAAGCCGGTAAAGCGGCGGTTAGCGAAACATCGCTATTGGCGGTATAAACATATTCGGCACTGGTAGAAACAAGCTTACCGCTTGCGTTGTACCAACCGGCAAAGGTGTTGCCAATTAACGGGGTAGCTTTAAAGAAAACCTTTTGCCCTTTGGTAACCTCGCCGGTAAAGCTGGCCGTGGCCGAGCCGCCCAACGCGCTTTTAACGCTTACCAAAGCGCTTTGGTAGGCAGCAAGCTCATCGGTGTAAAGGGAAGTATCTGCGCCGCCACTCGGACTATATTTGCACCAAAGGTTAACGGCGTTCTGGTTGCCGGAGTTTACGCGAATCGTTACTTTGGTCCAGGTTTTGGGCGCCACGTCAACAACGCTGTTGGCCATAATGGCCTCGCTGTTGCGGGTTCTTTTTGCGTTTTGATCGTCCGGATCACCCTCGATCAGCCAAAGATCTTCGTTTTGGCGGGTAACATTAAGGCCTAAGCTGCCGCCTGCCTCGGTGTAAGCCCAAAAACCTAAGGCGTATTCGGTGTTTTTTTTCAGCCCGGTAATGCGGTAGCCGGTATCGGAATAGCGGTTGCCGTTTTCTAACCCAATATTGCCGGAATGTTTTAGCTTTGTAACAGCCGTTATTGTTTGCCAAGAAAGCCTAAATTGCGAGTTTTGCACAATGCGGTTGGGGTAATGGTTGGTGTTGCCAACAGAAATAATTTTGCCGGCCGGCAGGTCTTCAAACGAATCCTGCAGGGCAGTTTTCTGCGGCAGAACAAAGCGGGCCTCGTAATTCGGGGTTTCGCCGGTGTAGGTAAAGGTTAGGCTGGTGTTGTTGGTAATTAATTTATCGCCGCTGTACCAACCGTCAAACAGCCCGCCAAGGTTTGGCATTGCGGCAAAGGTGGCCTTCTCGCCCGGGCGCAGCGCAACGCCGTTTTCCGGGGTAACCGTGCCCAAGCTGCTGTTAAAGGTTGGCAGGTAATTTAACGCCTCGGCCTCAATTGAAAGGTCATCTAAATACATGTAATCCTTTGTGCCGTATTTTAGCCAAAGGGTTGCGGTGGTTTCGCTGCCGTTTTTAAAGCTAAGGGTATGCCTTTGCCAGCTGCCGGTACCTGCCGTTTTAGGCAGGGCGGCCAGAATAACGGCGGCGGGATTTTGCACCCTTTCGCTGCCTTTCGGGTCTTTATCAATCCAAAGTGCGGTGCTGCCGGCGGTAATTTTAGCGTACTCTAAATAGTAGGCGGCGTCTTGCGGCTGCCAGGTGTAAAACTGCACCGCATAGTTGCGGCCGGGCTGCAGGCCGGTAAAACGGTAGCCCACCGTTTGCCACTGGGCGCCAAGTTTAACCGACTGGCTGCCCCAGTGTGCCTTTTCGTTGGTGATTGCCGCGTTCCACCAGGTGCTGTAATATTGGTTGGAATCGCCCACCCAGTGCTGCCCGTTGGCCGGGTCGGCCACAGTGGTGCTGTTGGCAACTACTTTATTTAGCTTTGCGGTATCTTCAAAGCTGGGGTCGGTAATGAGCGGGGCCTCACTGCCCTGCTCAAAGCGGGCCTGGTAACCCGGATTTTTAACTGAAGAATCCCAAACAAAGGTTAGCTCCGGCTCCTCGGTTACCAGCTGCTCGCCCTTGTACCAGCCTAAAAAGCGGCTGCCGTTTACCGAAACAGCGGTAAACTTAGCGGTATCGCCATTTTTTAAGCTTAAGCTGGTTGGCTCAACCCCACCCAGTGCAACATTATTGCTGGTTGGGGCGTAGCTGTCGGTTTCCATTTGCTGCGCGGCAAACACAAACCCACCCAGCGTTACCGTGCTGCCCTTGGCGTAAATTTCTTTTTCGCCGGTGGCGTTGCGGGCCGGGATACTAAAGCCGTAGCAAACCTCGGCCTCGCTGGAATCCAGCCCGTCGGTTGTAAAGGTGTGAGTAACCTTTACCCATTCGTTGGGTCTATTTTGCGAGGGGTAGTCTTTGGTAAGTACCAGCCAGGTGCTGCCTTTTACACTAAGCATAGAAATAGAGTCGTTAAAAACCGTTGTGCTGTCGAATTTAAATTCGTGCTTAATATTGGTGCGGCAAACGCGGGTGCTGCCGTTGTCGTAATTGTAGCTGTAAACGTTGTGCCCTTCGGCAATAACCTCATTATGCTTCGCATTGCCGTTGCGGTCAATATAGTCCGGCTCATACATGCCGAACTTTAAACCCTTAACATCCTTTACCTTAGCCCAAAAGCTAACGGTATAGACATGATTTTTTTCGATTTTAATTTTTTTAGTACTGTTAAAAGTGGCCGCACTGTCATCATTACCCTTGTGGGTAAAGGTGATGGCTTTTTGGCCGTCGGGGGTTTTTTCGGCACCAATCGCAATGTCGAACGCTGCGGCAGTACCAACCTTCCACCCCGTGGGCACATTGCCCGAAACATTTGTAAAATCGCCGTTTTCAAACAAATTAGGGCTGCTTGCCGCCGAAAGTCCGGGCAGCACAGCCGAAACGGCGCTGACAGTTACAGTAACCGCCAGCAGTAATGCCAAAATTTTTTTCTTCACGGTTGTTATCTCCCTTAACAAGTCGTTTTAGGGGTTGTGCAAACCCCATTTCTCCCATTTAACAAAAAACCTATTTACTTTTAAAAATTTTAAAGCAGCTTTAGCCGGCAAAGGCACAAGGCGTAAGGCTTTACAGCTCTTTACCCGCCTTTGGCCGGGCTAAGGGCTGCCCCGCCAAGGCAGAGCAACCCTTACTTTTAAGCCGTTGTTAACTTATTTTCAGCGCAAATTATTTAACCTTTTTCAGCTCTTTGTTGGCACGGTTCATGCCGGTAGTAACCTGACCCTTTAAGGAGTTCAGCTTAGAAGCGATCTGGTCGGAGGTGGTGTTAGACAGCACGTTTACAATTTTGCTGTTGTAGGTACCGGAGGATACATAGTCTACAATACCTTGACCGCGCATTACAATTTTCTTGGCGCCGGTGGCAGTAATTTTGTTGTAAACCTCACGGAACTGCTCGTTGTAGAAAGAACCGTTCATATCACAGTTTTTGATGTCCAAGAAATACCGCAGGAAGAACGCAGCGCCTTCAGGGTTCTTAGCCTTTTTGGCAGTACCCCAGGTTTTGGGGCGAATCGGGGTGTAGGCGGTGCCGCCCTTGGGGCCGGCTACCGGTACGGCTTTAATATCGGCCGAGGTGTGCGGAACATTGGTAAACCAAGCGTCGGTGTTGGCTTTGTACATACCGTAAGCAATTGCGGTAAACAGGCCAACCTTACCCTGCTGCACATCGTTTAATGCCCAACCGGAGGAAATACCGTCTTTTTGCAGGGCGGCAGTTTGCTGCCATGCCTTAGTAAGCAGGGAATTTGCCGAAGCGTTGCCCAGCTCGTTTTTAAACTGATTGCCGTCGTAAGATACAAAGTCTACACCGGCACTGTACATCATAAGGTCTTGATTCTGGAAAGAAATACCAGTGTAGCCTCTCTTTTTAGAAACCTTTTGTGCAATCTCCCGTTGCTTTTCCCAGTTCCATTGGCCCTTTTTGTACAGCGTCCAGGGATCCTCGCTAACGCCGGCAGCTTTTAACACCTTGGGCATATAGTAGGTAACATAGTTGGTGTCCTCGGCAGCCCAAGCGCCTTTCATGGCAACGGTAAAGTATTTACCGTTAACTTTAAAAGCGTTCATGTAATCCTTATACCAGCAGCTGTCATCCAAACGGTAAACATCTTTTTTTAAAGTTTGCAGCGATTTAATTGCCAGGCCGGGGAAGTTCGTAGAACCCAAACCAACAACATCCGGAGAATCACCGCCGGCGATTAACGAAATTAACTTGGTAGAATATTCGCTCTCGGTGGTGATGGTGGTGCGAACCTTTATGCCGGTTTTTTTCTCGAACCCGGTTACCAGCTTTTGCTCTAATGTGGTGTACTTACGCCACATTAAAACGTGTACGCCCTTAGACTTTACGCTGCTGGAAATTTCAGAATACGGGTCGGACGCAAAGGTGGTTTTTTTTGTGCTGTTTGTTTTGCTGTTGTTTTTGTTAGAGCTTTTAGAGCCGTTGTTGGTGGCGGAGTCTTTGCTGCCATCAACCTTGCTTTGGTTTTCCTCGCCAGAAGTGATCTGTGTTTGATTATCTTCAGATCCCAGGTTGGAATTGTTGCTTGCCGTGTCTTTGGAGCCGCAGCCGGAGAACAGCATTACTACTGCCAGCATTAAGGCTACAACGCCCGTAACACGCTTGAAAGAAAAAAATTGTTTCATGTTGGATACCTCCATACTTTTTATAGTTTGTTTTTATATAAGTGCATAGGAATTATGCATCATATACAAGTATATTTTAACCGACAATGCCCACTCTGTCAATACTTTGTATAAATTTCTTTTGTAAAAGTAAGAACATAATTAGCATTGGTAGAATAAACAGCAGGCAGGCCGCACAAACGCCGGGTGCCTGAAAGTTTGAGGGCACACGCATATTTTGCAGCTCTACCGCCACATTGGCCAATTTAACGGCCAGCGGCTGCGCCGTGTTAAAGAAAATAACCGATTCGTAATACTCGTTCCAGTGCCAAATTACCGAAAAAATGGTAACGGTTAAAAACACAGTGCCGGAGGACGGAACTACAATGCAGAAAAAGGTTTTCAGCGGGCCGGCGCCGTCGATCCAAGAGGCCTCTTCCAGCTCTTTTGGCAGGCCCATAAAGAACTGGCGGTAAATAAAGATGAACAAACCGGAGCGCAGGCCAACCGAGAACAGCGAGGGCAACCAAAAGGTAAACCCGGTATCGGTTAAATCTACAAATGGCTGCTCCATTGGAATAATTTTGCTGATTAAGGTTAAAATGCCGGCAAAATCAAAGTAGCGGTAGTTTAAAAACAGCGGAATGACTAGAATTTGCACCGGCACAATGGCGGTTAACAGCACCAGACCAAACAGAAAGTTTTTGCCTTTAAACTTAAACCGGGCAAAGCCGTAGGCCGTAATGGCACAGGTAAAAATTTCTATAAACGCGCTAACGCCGCCAACCAGCAGGGTTTGCAAAAACGAGGTTGGGTAATCCAGCGCCTGCCAGGCGTTTTTAAAGTTGCTGAAGGTTGGGGCTTTAGAAATCCAAATAACGCTGCTATCTAAAATATCGGTACCGGATTGCACGGAATAGGCTACCATGGCAAACAGCGGATATAAAATAATATAGCTAACCGAAATTAAAAACACCAGCCGGAAAATTGAAACCACGGCACCGCCCGCTTTTTGGCGCAGCTTGACCTTGCTAAGGGCAGGGGCTTTGTACTGTTCCGGAATATCGTTCTTTTTCTTTTTCATTACAGAATCCCCCCTTCCTTAATTTTCCCAACGCTTTAAGCACAGCGTTGAATACAGCAGAATAATTAACCCTACAAACGCGCCGATAATGGCAAAGAACACCCAAAGCATTGCAGCGCTGGTGCCGTAATCGGCCTGGTCGGTCATCATAGAGTAGGCTTGCGTCATTACCGCGTCGTTCGATTGCGTCATCAGATCAATGAGCGTAAACACAATTACCAGCAGCAGAGTTTGTGAAATCATTGGCAGGGTGATTTTCCAAAACTCCTCCCAAGCGGTTGCGCCCTCCACGCGGGAGGCCTCGTACAGCTGCGGCGGAATTTGCTGTAAGCCGGACAGGAAAAGTACAACCGGAATACCGCAGGTCCAAATAGTATTAAAAATGTTGGTAATTAAACTGGACATTTGTGCGGTAATATCTTCGGGCAAATTTAGGCCGTTAAGCAGGGTGGTAAAGTCCATACCACCTCCGGTGCCGGCCGCGGTGTAGGCGTTTTCCTGCACATCAGTAGAAAGTTGAATAATAACACTGCTGCCGCCGTAGCTTTTGGTAAGCAGCGACATTACAACGCCCGTTGCTACAATTACCGGGATAAAGAAAATACCGCGGAAAACAGTACGGCCCTTAAAGTTGCCGTTAAGCACCAGGGCTAAAATTAAGCTGACTACCACAACAATTGGTAATGAGCCCATAAACCCGCCAATGGATTTTGTAAGGTTATCGACAAAACTGGGGTCCTCGTTAAAAATGTACTTGTAGTTGTAAAGACCGCTCCAGTCCACTACCATTTTCCCGGGTTCTACCGAAACATCGCCAAATGAATAATAAAGCGATTGGAACAGCGGCACAATAAAGAACAGAATCATGCCGATGATCCACGGCAGAATGAAGAAAAATCCGTACCAGCTTTTTTTAGATTCTATGCCGCGCTTATGTTTTAAATTTAAATCAGGTATCACATTACCGTTAATATCGTAGGTAACATTCTTGCGTTTCTTTTTAGCGCGGGCCCTTGCCTTTTCCTCGGCTTTTTCGGCCTTTAGAATTTCTTTCAGCGATTGAGGGGTTTGAGCTTGCTGTTCCTCTTGCTTTTGTTTCTTTTCACTCATTTTTACCCCTCCTTACTTTACGGTGAAGCCCAGCGGCTGAACCGTGCCGGCCTCACAGGTGAAACTTGTTTCACCGTAGTTTACATAAACGGTTACGCCGTTTTCAAACACGGTTTTGGTAACTTTTTGGCTTAGCATTTGGTGGTCGGCAATTTTTGCCCCGGCAACCTTGGCTAAATAATCGGCGCTCTCTTTTACATAGCCTTCAATTTTAACTTTATTATCGCTGTAAAGCGAGCTTTGCAGCCCGGGTTCCTGCTGTTTACGCAGCTCGGTATTATAGTTGGCAACCAGGTTAAAACATAAACCACTGCCCGTTTCAATGGCCTTTAAAAACTGCTTGCGCGGGTTTACGGCCGTGTTAATGGGCGAAACGCTATTGGCCTTGGTGCCCTGGAACACAATTTGGTACAGCGGCACGGTATCATCCAGCACCAATAGCTCAGAAGAATCGGTTGGGCAGTTAGTAAGTACATCAGCTGCGGCAGCGGCGTAGGAAAGGGCGCCGTCGATCATAACGGTTTTGCTGTTTTTGCGTACCTCGGCAATAATGTTTGCAACATCCTGCCCCATGTTGTTGCGCAACGGGCTGTTGCCGTCATCACTGTAATCGGCGTAGCACATAGAGCCCAAGGTGTTAAACGAAAGGCCGGTAAAGCCAAAATCGTCGGCTAAATCTACCGTTTTTAAGGTAGCCTCGCTTAACAGGTTACGCTTGATCATTACGCTGGTAACGCCGCCCTCTTTTGAGGTTTTACGGCCACGGGTAGAAATGTTAAACTGCCGCACTGTTGCCTGGGCGCCGTTTAGGTTAATGGCACTATCCCAGTTTGTTTTGTAGCCGGCGGTAGATTTTGCAAACAAAACGGTATTAAAATCAAAGTAGGTTTTAATAGAGTTGCTGTTTACATACTCTACAAAGCTTTTTAGCTGTTTTTTGCTGCCGGCCACGCCGGTTAGGCTGTAGCCGCCGGCAAGCTTTGTGCCGTTAATGCCGCCCTTGCCGTAGGCGTACATTTGTGCGGCAACTTTACCACCGGTTAGGCTGCTAAGTTCGCCTAAAATGGTTTGCGCCTCTTCGTAAGAGGTTAGGGCAACCGCTTTAGAGGTTGGCAGGCCTAAAAACAGGTCGTCCTCCTTAGCGGTGCCAACAAAGCGGGTGGTTAGCAGAGTATTATCCTGCGATTTGGTCATGCCCTGCTTTTCGATAAGGTAGGTGCGGTAGCATTTTGCAATGCCGGTATAACTTGCGTCACTTGAACCTAAAGAGCGGTAGCCAATAATCAGCGGATTAATTTCACTGCTGATGGCGGTATCGTACTGCGTGCGGTGGCCGCTGTTGGTATAAATCTTATTGAGGGCGGTTACATTGTATTGTACATCTAAATAGCTGTAGCCCAGCTCGCCCGAGCCAACCGCGCCTTGCAGGGTGCTGCTTTCGGCCCCTTGCTCTACAACGGCGCAAAGCGCATTGCCCCCCACCTTAACACCAAAAAACGGCATTGTTAAAGCGTTTGTGTTTTGGTCTTTTACATAAACATCCACCGCGTAATCGGCTCCGTAAAAACCGGCCGAGAAGTTGCGGATCACGCCGTCGCTGCGGCGGTCGGTGTACATTAAGGCACCGCTGCCGGAGGGAACCACCATGTAAGAATCCTTACTGCCGGCGGGGGTGTTGGCGGTGCTGCACATAAAGGGCGCCGGGGTAACGGCAATTACCAAATTTTCACCGTAGGATTTAATTTTTTGGGGGTCTACCTTTACTTTAAAGGCGTCGTCCTCCAAATAATATTCTGCGGTTACAATGGCCTCAATATCGTCTAAGTAATAAGTAATATTAATGCCGTTTTCGGTTTTTTCCGAAAGGTAGGTGTCGCGGGTAATTGATTGGTCTGACACGGTGTAGTCAAACTCCTGCTGACCCTGCTTGGCGCTTTTGCGGCACCGCACCACCATAGAGGAATTGATTAGCTCGTTGCCGGCAATATTATCCCGGGTGGTTTTGTTTAAATAATCGTTCGGGGTGGTGCCCCAAACGGCGCCGGTTGCTTTATCGGTAACTGTTACGGCAGCCCGTTCGGCATTCCAGTTCATGCGGTAGCGGCTGTTTTCGGCCACTACGCCGCTTTCAACGTTAGCGTATTCGCTGGCGCTTTGGTAGGTTTCGGTTGTTTGCTCGTTCCCGCAGCCGGAGAGCAGACCCAGCACCATACACAAAGCACATATCAAAGCGATACATCTTTTTAAGTGTTTCATTCTAAGTCCTCCAAAATCTGCGGTCATCGATAGCTGACCTCTTTATAAATTGTGCCAATAAAGCTGAACATTTGCTGCAGCAGCACAAATATCATAAAGGCAATAAACAAACAAATAAACATTCCAAGCAAGGTGGCGGCGGTTAGCAGCAGGAATTTAAAGAAGCCGAACTCCTGCACTGTCATAATACCTACGCACATAATAATGTAGAACAGCGCCTGGAACACAACACTTACAACAGAGATGATTAAAATTTCCTCGGGCACTACCACATTGGTTAAAATAATTAACAAAATGTTGCTGAACACCAGCGGCAGCAGCGAGTAGCAGGAAACAATGTAAATTTCTTTCATGCGGCCCTTGCCGTTAAACAGGGTGGAAATGGCCCAGTTACAAAGCGTCCAAAGCAGGTAAAAGCCAATGGTCATGCAAAAAGTAAAGGTTGCGCTGTAGCTGCTTTTATCTAACATTCTGTACATAAAGCCGCCGTAAATATCGTTACAAACGGAGGAAATAAAGTACAGCACCAGCACAATGGTGGCCAGCAGTACCGAGCCTTGCCCGTAGTAGCGAACCTGCTTGCAGGCGTCAAACGGGTGGGTCAGGCAACTGAACATGGTAGAAACCTTTTGGTTTTTAATTAGCTTAACGCTGTGCTTATTGGTGTAAACCAAAAAGGCAATTAACCCGCCAACAACCAAAATCAGCAGTAGGAACAGCCAAACAAAGTTGTGGGAGATATAGTCGTTACGCACATAGCGGTAGGCAGTGGCGTAGGTGGTTTGGTCAAACCCCAACTTAGCGTACTCCAGCGCGGTGTTGTAATCCTCCTCCATAACAAAGGTTTTGGCTAAGCCGCGGTAGGCTAACTGCGAGTTGCGGTCGTAAGCCAGCACCTGGTTCCAAAGGTCTTTGGTCTCGGCGTAAGAGCCGGCATTGGTAAGCGCCTGTGCCTTTTTCACCAGCTTGCCGTACTCGGTTTCTTTAAATACGGTTAGGTTGGCGTTCATTTTATCTACAACCAAAACATCTTCGTTGTGCGGGTTTAACTGCAGGGCCTGGGCGCGGTTAAAGGTGCCCTTTTGGGTACCGGTGCCGTTACCGCCGCCAAAAACGCTAAGCTGGTTGCATTCCTGGTCGTAAATAAAAATGTGCCCGTAGGTGCCGCAAACGGCGTACATAAATCCGTTGGCATCTACATCCATAGAGCGAACATCGGCAACGCGCCAGGAATAGCCGGTGGCCGTTGTAATTTTAGTGCCTTTACCGTCGGAAAAATCGAACCCTTCGGCAGAAACGGCTTTGGTTTTTGTTTTATTTTTTAGTACATTGGTGCCGCCGGGGGAAAGCTTTTTGAGTTGACCGGCGTTACTAACCCAGGTAGAAACCGCGCCGGTGGCGGTGTAAATAAAATCTTCTTTATCAATAGAAATATCGGTAAAAGCGTAGGGCAGGGTTTTTTCGGCATTTTCTTTTTTCGTGTCGCTTACAAAAAGCATATCCCAAATGCGGGAAAACACATCTAATACCGACGAGGTAACCGAGTTGGAACCGTAGAACCCGGAAAAGGTGCCGTCCGGCATGTAAAGCAGGGCGCCGTAGTAAGAGCCGTCACTAACAATATAGGTGTAGCCGCGGCTATCAATAACAATTTTGCTGGGCCGGTAGGAGAAGGTTGAGGGAATAACATCGGCCTTAGGCAGGGTTAAAATGTTGGTAACCTGTTTTTGCAGGTTGGTAACAATAACGCGGGCATTTTCGGTATCGGCAATGTAAATTTTTTGGTCTTTGGTTACGAAAATACCCTGAGCGCCGGTAAAATCCAGCCCCTCGCCGTTGTAGGAAAGGCCCTTAATTTCGGTTTTTAGGGTGTAATCGGGATTCATAACCAGCACGCGGCTGTTGGCAGCGTCTACCAGGTAGATCAGCCCGGCAGCGTCTACATAAACATCCGAAGGCTCGCTAATAGGGCCGGTACCCAATGTGGCACCGGTAACGGTGCGCTCCAGCTCGTACATCTTGTCGCCGATCTGGTCGCCGGTGCTTTGCAGCGTAGTGGACGAGCC